>PIVL01000322.1 GCA_003354145.1 Paracoccaceae bacterium | reverse complement strand
CCGGACTTTGTAGTTGCACCGCCAAAGATAAATCAGAAGAATTCCTGTCTCAGATCATTCAACGACTGAATGATCTATTTGCTGGCGACGGGCTGACGGATAATGACGTCGTAAATTATGCGCAGACGATTTCCGACAAGGTCCGTGAAAACAACCGCGTCATGACGCAGATCGCCAACAACACCCGCGAGCAAGCAATGCTTGGAGATTTTCAGAAGGCTGTCGAAGATGCCATTCTTGACAGCAACGAAGCCCATCAGAAACAAATGCTGCAACTGTTGACGACGCCGGAAAAGGGGAGCCTCTTTGCCAACATCATTTACGAAATGCTAAACGCAAAGGGGCCTTGATACAGAGCGATTTCTTTTTGACCGCTGCACGGCTTTGTCGCACAATCATCGTGGAGAAATTCACGTTGGGAATCCAATATGTTACCCATGAATTATGAACAATTTTTGCTGCGGAAATCCAAGACGACGAACTGCCGATCCATAATGCCGCCTTGAAGATTCGTAGGCCGCTTTCCATCTGGTTCGACGTAAGGATGGATTGGTGGGGGCTTCAGCTTGAGAACTTCAACCACGCTATAATATCGACGTGTGCAATCCCGTTATGGAATACTCCCTGACCGAAAGCGTCCACCGCCTACATTTCCAAACTATAATTCCACGGCATCAGCTCGCCAAGCTTTGTGATTATGTGGTCAGCAATGCGGAACAGGACATCCGTCAGCCATGTCGCTCACGCACTAACATCAAACGCCGAAGTGTCGCAAACCCGCTGAAAGTACAACATGACGGGCTGCATTGTACTCTGGGTGCCTTCGCGCTTGAGCATACTGGATGGATAGAAACTAGCGTTGGTCAGTCAAGATGAAGTCTCAACAGTTTGCAGGGCGGAAGGAGCCGTTCGCTGAGATGTGCATCAACCGCAAGGTTGCGGGACAAACCGAGCTTTCGCTGCAGCCTCACCAAAGTCCGCTGTCCTTAAGCTGCCGCCACGTCGCGTTAGGATAGAGCTGACCCATTGGTTAAACTTCAGACATGTCTGTCTTGAAGGAATTTCAAATGAAGAAAAGATATTGGGTGCCTGCGGTTCTGACGGTTTCTCTTATCGGAGGATATTGGATATATGCGACTCCTCCGTCTGCGCCGAAGCAATATATTCTGACGGCCAATACCATTGTTACGATGGACCCGACCAGTCCCGAAATCGAGGCAATTCTTGTTGAAGACAAACTAATCCAGGCTGTCGGGACTCTGGACGAATTAATTCAGCAATCAGATGCAAAGGTTATATATCAAGAGGGCGTCATTACACCGGGATTTATTGAACCTCACACGCATCCGATTGCCAGTGCCTTGTTGGGTGCGTCCGTTGATATCAGCAGTTTTAACTATTCCAATCGTGCCGAGATCATGGAGGCGATCGAGGAGGCCGCCGGCGAAACTGCGCTGACGCCGTGGCTTGTTGCTTTTGGTTGGGACCCCGTTGCACTTCCTGGCCTCACCCCTCCAACACGCGAAGAACTGGATGCAATTTCTCAAGACCGTCCGATCCTTATTCTGACGCAAATGCTTCACGATGCCTATGTGAATACTGCTGCGGTTGAGGCCGCTGGTATCACCTTGGAGGGAAGCCTTCTGCACGAAACCATTGCAGTCGACAGCGTCGTTACCCAAATTCCGAAGCCTGCGCCAAGTGTGACGGAGCTTTTGGTGCGCCGACAATACGCGAAATATGCGCAAGGTGGCTTCACGACGATTGGTGTTACCGGTGCTGTTGGACAGCACGATGATCCCATCCGCTTGCTTGAGAAAATCAGCACCGATGCCAACACGCCATTGCGTACCTTTGCATATCTGATCCAGCGACATCTCGACATGGATAAATACACAGTAGACGGAAACTTAGATTTCGCGATACTGGGTGCCAAATTCTGGGTAGACGGCTCTCCTTTCACAGGGGGCGCCGCGACAGAAACACCCTATGAGCAAAGTGAATTTGTGAATGACTACCTCAGTATTCCAGCGGGGGAGAAGAACAATCTTCTGAACCCCGCTACCAGTTTAGAAGACCGCATCTCAGGACTGCATGCAGATGGGTACCAGATCGCGCTGCACGTTCAGGGCGAACTTGCTGTTGATGCGGCCCTGGATGCGATCGAACGCATTCAAACCCTGCATCCGATGCCGAACCTGCATCACAGGCTGGAACACAACGCGCTGATCACAAAAGAGCAGATGGCGCGTGCCGCACGTCTCGGTGTATCGCTCGGGTTCTTCGTGGATCACGTCTATTATTACGGGCACGTCATCCCACAATTCTTTGGCGAAGACCGCACTAACCGATACATGCCAGTGAACAGTGCATTTCAATCCGGCGCTGTCGTGACGTTGCATGGAGATCATCCAGCGACGCCCATCAATGCGCTGCAAACGCTACGGACAGCCACAACCCGCAAGGCACGATTCGGTGACGCGCAAACAACTGGAGCGGAGGCTATAACACGATACCAAGCACTTGAAGCGATGACACTCAACGCAGCAATTCAGCTTGGACTAGAAGATGCGCTGGGATCAATCTCAGTCGGAAAGCAGGCCGACTTTACAATTCTCTCAGACAACCCACTGACCGATGATCTTGGGCAAGTTGAAGTTTTGGGTACGTGGCGCTCCGGACAACCCGTCGATACGCGGATCGTAAGTTGGCTAAAACCAGGTCTGATTCTTGCAATTCTTAAATCGATGCTTGGGACGGGATAACAATCCGATTGTCTGCTAAACGGACCTTGGCGGAAACGTAGCATGCCGGTCAATTTGGGCTCAAGGACTAAGCCGCGCGCGCGAAAGTCAGCTTTGCCGATAAGTCATCACGAGTTCTTGCAGGAATCTAATGGCAGTCAGTGAGTTGACGGCTATCCCCATGAAACTCTGGCCTTGGTCAGCTGAATCGGATCCTGTACCAAAAGACTGGATCGAAATTCTCGGCGGCAAAGAACGCGATGCAAAGAGTTGAATAGTTCAGTCAGCTTAGGATGTTGATGAGGCAAATAGCGCTGAGGGTTCCAAGGACCGTTTCCATGCCAAATCCCAATCTTGTCCGGCTGGTAGGTTTGCCATCTTTGATCCAGCTAAAGCCCCGTCCAAAAGCATACCCCAGATAAAACACTGTTGCGCATACGAATGATGTCAATCGGAAATCCGGAAACAAGATGCCGAGTAGGATGATCACGCCAAAAACTGCGGTGATCGCCCCCGCACCGCGCATTTCACTGGCCAGGTCCTGATCATTTTGCAGATCGTTCGCAGGATCGGCCAGGTAGGTATCTAGGCATAAAGATCCCTTCGGTTTGATAAATCGCATTGATCCCGCAAAGGTAAGCAATGCCCCCGATGCAACCAGCACGAGAACTTGAAAAACTTCCATTCCATTTCTCCCACATGTTGGCATCATGTGAACACGAAACCATATCAGTCTGCAAGGCCATCGTTTGAATGCTCATGCTTGGGCGTTCACCAAACTATTCCGGCAAGCTGGCAACCCATTCAAAGTACGTTCACAATTACAGGGACGGTCGCACAAAACCCCGCCCAATCGAACTCATCGACTCGCCGCGTTGCCATCGATCCCACATCTCTGACTTCTGTTGATCAGTGTAAAACGTACGCTGACGATACTTCATGCCAAACACTCCATCTTTCCAAAAAGATTAAAGTGTTGCGACCACCCGTTGAACGTAAGCGATGGAGTGGACGCCCCTTTTACGGCGCGGTCGTGCCAAAGTGGTTTTATGACCACATAAAAAGGAGGCTTCCATGGAAGAGTGTAACATCGTTGGTATAGATTTGGCCAAGAACGTATTTCAGGTTCATGCATCGGATGAGATAGGTCGGCGACTTTTCTCCAAAAAGGTTTCGCGCGGCCAACTGTTGAAGCTGATGTCTTCGATCAAACCCTGTGTGGTGGCGCTGGAGGCCTGTGCCAGTGCACATCATTGGGGCCGTCAGATCGCAAAGCTTGGCCATGAGGTTAAGCTTATTCCGCCGATTTATGTGAAGCCTTTTGTAAAACGCCAAAAGAACGATGCTGCGGATGCAGAGGCTATTGTCGAGGCTGCGTCGCGACCGACTATGCGATTTGTCGCAGTTAAGTCTGCCGATCAGCAAGCAGCTGGGATGGCGTTTAAAACTCGTGATCTTTTTGTGAGGCAACGAACGCAACTGGTCAATGCGCTCCGAGGTCATTTGGCTGAGCATGGCGTCGTCGCGCCGCAGGGTATTGTACATCTGAAGCGTCTCAAGGCAGCGTTGAGTGATGAGACAAACGAGCTTCCAACAACAGTCATTTTACATGCCGAGCTTATTTTGGATCAGATATCAATTTTACAGTCGCAAATTGAAACCCTTGAGAAGGAGATCCTCGCCGTATCCCGCAAAGAAGAGCTGGCGAAGAGGCTGATGACTATTCCGGGTATCGGACCAATTACGGCTGCAGCTCTTTTGGCATTCGCACCTGATCCGGCAACATTCCAGCGCGGGCGGGATTTTTCAGCCTGGATGGGGCTGACACCAAGACAGCATTCATCGGGAGGCAAGGAGAGAATGGGACGAACATCCAAAATGGGCCAACGCGATCTGCGACGATTATTGATCACCGGTGCGATGGCCGTTGTCAGGTGGGCGGCACGCAATGGAGCCCAAGAGGGATCATGGTTGGCGCGCATGATGGATCGTAAACCGAAGATGTTGATTGCAGTTGCGCTTGCAAACCGAATGGGCCGGATCATTTGGGCCCTGATGGCGCATGGCGGTACATATAATTCTCATCGGGATACGGCCCAAGCCTGACCCGATGGGTTATGTGAGCAGGTCGATGGATAAGTAAGGGCAATAGGTCAATGAGACTGGATCAGGAAAACCACTACCCGGACGATGCGCAAGGGAGTATCCGAAACTCTGTGTATGGCGTTCAGCCCATGCGGTTAAAACGGGTCATCTGTTGAACCGTTCTGGGTAAAGAATAGCGAACTGATTGCGTGCAGCAATCTATTAGCTGACA
>PIVL01000674.1 GCA_003354145.1 Paracoccaceae bacterium | reverse complement strand
GGATAAGGAGTCAGTAAATGAGTGTTGAATTCGGAACCGCCCTGAAAACCTGGCGAAATCAACGCCGGATGAGCCAGCTTGACCTTGGCCTGACCGCAGATGTGTCTTCACGCCACATCTCGTTTCTGGAAACCGGGCGGGCGCGGCCAAGCCGGGATATGGTTCTGCGGTTGTGTGACTACCTTGAGGTGCCTCTTGCCGCGCGTAACCAATTGCTGACGGCGGCGGGGTTGGCTCCGGCTTATGTGGAACGGCAGATGAGCGATGCCGACATGGTGCAGGTAACCCAAGCGGTGGACTGGATGCTGGATCGGCACGCGCCGTATCCTGCTTTTGCACTTGATCGTCATTGGGTCATCAAAAACCTGAATGGGCCTGCGGCAATGCTGTTTCAGACTGTTGGTATTGGTATCGGTGATAGCTTGGTCGACGCACTGGCTAGCAACACAATTTTTCGCGCGGCCATTGAAAATCTGGACGAAGTCATAACTTACGCTGTAACCCGTCTGCGCACTGAGATCGCGCATTTGGGCGGCGACGCAGTGTTAGAGGCGGGTGTTGAGACATTGCAACCAGGGGCAGGGAGCCTGTCATGGGCGAATGAATTCCCGTCAGTGGTGCCAACCCGTTACCGAGTGAACGACATGACCTTGTCGCTGTTCTCGACCCTTTCGCAGTTTGGCACTGCCGAAGACATCGCGCTGTCAGAACTACGCATCGAAATGTTGTTTCCGGCTGACGAATTGACCCGTCAAATGTTGGTCGCATTAGGTGGTGCTGATTAAACGTCGTGCTGCCGCTTTTCAAACCGCGGAAGCATTGCGCTGAAATCACGCCCTGCACCGTCTTCTTCCTCAACGAACTGAGCATATAGTTTCTCGGCCAGCGCGCCCATCGGGGTGTCGGCATCAGCGCTTTCAGCTGCTTGTTGCGACAGGCGCAGATCTTTCAGCATTAAATCTGCCGCGAATCCGGGGGTATAGTCGTTGTCGGCGGGCGATTGCGGGCCAATGCCGGGGGCGGGGCAATAGGCGTTCATGCTCCAGCTATAGCCTGACGATGTGCTGACCACATCGAACATCTTTTGGCGGTCCAGACCCAGTTTGTCGGCCAGGGCAAAGGCTTCGCAGGTGGCGATCATTGTCGCGCCAAGGATCATGTTGTTGCAGATTTTGGCGGCTTGTCCGGCACCGGCATCACCGCAATGCACGGCCTTTTGGCCCATGACGTCAAACATCGGTTCGGCCTTGG
>PIVL01000034.1 GCA_003354145.1 Paracoccaceae bacterium | reverse complement strand
TCGTCCCCATGAACTGGCCAGCGCATAGCTGATTGTGCCAACGATCACTGCGATCTGGGCAGTGCTGCGTAGATCGAAATTTGCAAAACCTTCCAGCCCAATAGCCGTGGCTACACCCAAAAACCCAAGACTGACACCAATTAGTTTGCGCATGGTCAGGCGTTCATCAGCAAAGACCATTGCCGCTACGATGACCCCAAAAATTGCAGTGGCCGCATTCAGGATCGAGGTCAGACCGCTTTCGATATATAACTGCCCCCATGACATAAGCCCAAACGGAATGACGTTGTTTAACAGGCCCATGACCAGAAACGCGCCCCATATACGCGGATCACGCGGGATGGTTTGGCGCTGAACGATCACCACGATCCACAGCACCAACATCGCCCAGCCTGTACGGTGCAAAACAGATGTGACAACCGGAACTTCGTTCAGCGCGATGCGAATAGACAGGAACGATCCGCCCCAGATCAGACCCAGTAGCAGCAACTCGGCCCAGGCTCGACCGGATATGGATTTCTGTGTGTTCATATCCGCAACTAATTCGTGCCCGCGTCGCTAAGCGACCCGTTTCTTGCGGGTTTCGGACAGGATGTTGAGGTAGTTGCCAAAGAAAATGACTACGGCTCCGACCAATACCCAGACATCCAGTGCTTCGTGATACATCACCATGCCAACGATGGCGATTGTGGGCAGTCTGGCAAAGTCGAAGGGAACAACAACCGTGGCTGGGGCAATGGCCAACGCGTTGGTATAGCAGTAATGCGCAGTCAATCCGGCAATGGCGATCAACAGCAACCAGGGCGCAGTCTGAGCGTCGGGCAGGGCGATGTCGCCATCATATCCGGCCATGATGACACCAAGGACCAACTGCATTGACGTCAGCCAGAACAGAATGCAGGCGATGCTTTCTGTCCGGGTAAGTTTCTTGGTAGTGATCGCTGTAATCGCAAAGAAAAAGGCAGCACTTGCCGCACTGATTACGCCGGCATTGATGGTTTCGGGGGATGGGCGCGCCACGATCAGAATGCCGACAAAACCAATGACAGCTGACATGGCCCGAATGCTGGTCAACCGTTCTCCAAGCAATAAAGGTGCAAGGACCACCACCCAAATGGGCATGGTAAATTCCAATGCAAAGACTTGTGCCAGCGGGATCACAGTCACCGCGAAAAACCAAAGGTTTTGCCCGGTGAAATGTGCCACATTGCGCACAGCTTGCAAACCCATGGAGCGGCGCGAAACCTGCGCCCAACTACGGGTAATTGTCAGTATCAGAATCACTATCAGCAGCCCGAAAAGACTGCGATACATCATGATTTCAAAGGTATCGATCGCAAAGCTCACCTCGCGACCTGCCACAGCCATGGACGAAAATGAGGCAATTGCGCCGGTCATCCACAGAGCTGCGCGACCGATTTGGGGCTGGTCGTCGCTCATTCCGTGGTGATTTTCATATCGCGCGGAATGTGTTTGGTTTCTTTCCACCAGATTGACGCGCGGGTTCTGACGGAATGTGTGTCAAATGCAGCCTGATCAAAAAACCGCTCGGACACGTTGAACACACAGGGATCATCATCCGATTGGGTGATGTCAAACTTAATACACCCAGCTTCAAGCCGGGATAGGCGAATGTGTTCTTTGACCCGCTCAACAACCATACCAACGTCATCAGGCGTACATTTGATGGTGCCATTGATGACAATATTACCAGTCATTAAAGTCTCTTATTCCCACTCGATGGTGCCCGGAGGCTTACTGGTGATATCATAAGTGACACGGTTGATACCCTGCACTTCGTTGATGATCCGCGTTGCCGTTTCACCCAGGAATTCATGGCTGAACGGGTAGTAATCGGCGGTCATCCCGTCCACCGACGTGACTGCCCGCAAGGCACAGGCGAAATCATAGGTCCGTCCATCGCCCATGACGCCCACGGTGCGCACGGGAAGAATGGCGACAAAGGCTTGCCAGATTTCATCATACAGCCCGTGTTTACGGATCTGGTCGATATATACGGCGTCTGCCTTGCGCAGAATATCCAGCTTTTCCCGGGTAATCTCGCCCGGGCAGCGAATGGCAAGACCGGGGCCGGGGAACGGGTGACGGCCGATAAAGCTGTCGGGCAGGCCAAGTTCACGGCCCAAGGCGCGCACTTCGTCTTTGAACAGTTCGCGCAGAGGTTCGACCAGTTTCATACCCATTTTTTCGGGCAGACCGCCGACATTGTGGTGTGATTTGATGGTGACCGACGGGCCACCGCTGAAACTGACAGATTCGATAACATCCGGATAGAGCGTTCCCTGGGCCAGGAATTTCGCACCACCAACTTCTGCGGCATGTTTCTGGAATACGTCGATGAACAAACGACCGATGATTTTACGTTTGGTTTCCGGGTCACTTTGACCGTCAAGTTCGCCGAGGAACAATTCCCGCTCATCTGCGTGGATCAGCGGCATATTGTAATGATCGCGGAACATGGTGACGACCTCTTCGGCCTCGCCCTGACGCAACAATCCGTGATCGACAAAAACACAAGTCAGCTGATCGCCAATGGCTTCGTGAATCAGCACCGCAGCGACGGACGAATCAACGCCGCCGGACAGTCCGCAAATTACTTTTTCTTCGCCCACTTGTTCGCGAATCTTGCGAATCGCCTCTTCGCGATAGGCACCCATGGTCCAATCGCCTGTAAATCCTGCCAATTTAACGAAATTTTCGTACAAACGCCCGCCATTTGGGGTGTGATGCACTTCTGGGTGGAACTGAACGGCGAAAAACCGGCGCGAAATGTCGGCTGTGATGGCAAAAGGCGCGTTGGGCGATGTGCCGTAAACCTCAAATCCCGGCGCGATGGCCGAAACATGGTCTCCGTGGCTCATCCAGACCTGTTCGCGACCACCCTCAAACCAGCCAGACAACAAATCACTGCTGGAATCAGATGGGGTTACATAAGCGCGACCAAATTCGGCAGTGCCGTGGCCACTTTCCACGCGGCCGCCCAGCATATGCATCATCACTTGCTGACCGTAACAAATGCCCAGAACTGGCACGCCCAAATCAAAGACGTCCATGGGGGGGCGGGGGCTGTCGTCGGCAATCACCGAGGCAGGCCCGCCAGACAGAATCACCGCTTTGGGGGCGAAGTCAGCCAGAAACCCAGAGGTAACATTCTGATAAGGGTGGATTTCGCAATAGACATTCAGTTCGCGCAGGCGGCGCGCAATAAGCTGCGTAACCTGGCTGCCGAAATCTATAATAAGAAGGCGGTCATGTATGGGTGTGCTCATGGCATGCGTCCTAGGCCAGAGAAGACAAATTCGCAAGAGACCTGCATTATGTTACAGTGCAGATGTCGTTTTTTCCTGCGTACCGCCGTTAATTGCCACCAGGGACATTAAGCAGTGCGTTAATAAAGAGGAACAGGGATTTCGATCAGTGCAGAGGGCCAGATCATGACAGAGGCAACAATAAAGCGCCGTGCACGCGGTGGTGGCGGGGCAGCGCGACGGGCTGAACGCACAGCTGTTCAGATTGAAACAGCTAAATATATAGAACGAAATGTACCCAATTACGAGGTTCTAAGTGCTGCGGCGCTGGATGTGATTGAGGCAAATGCCGAAACAGTTCTGGCCGAAATCGGCGTGAATTTCGTCAACAACCCTGCAGCACTTGAACTGTGGCGCAAGGCTGGTGCCGAAATCGACGGTGAACGTGTGCGAATCCCGCGTGGGCTGGCGCGTAAGCTATGTGAAACGGCTCCGTCCAAATTCACCCAACACGCTCGAAATCCCGAAAAGAATGTTGAAATCGGGGGCAATACACTGGTGTGCGCACCGGTCTACGGACCGCCATTTGTGCGCGATGCAGAAGGTGGGCGTCGTTACGCGACGATGGATGATTTCAACAAATTTGTAAAACTTGGCTATATGTCAAAATGGCTGCACCATTCCGGCGGAACTGTTTGCGAGCCGACGGATGTGCCGGTCAACAAACGCCATCTTGATATGTTGCTTGCACATATGACGCTGTCGGACAAACCGTTCATGGGGTCCGTGACTGAACCTAGCCGGGCGCAAGATTCGGTTGAAATGTGCGAAATCCTGTTTGGTAAGGACTTTGTGCAGGAAAATACGGTGATGACTTCGCTGATCAATATCAATTCCCCGCTCACATTTGACGATGTTATGATGGGCGCGCTTGAGGTTTATGCCAAAAACAATCAGGCCTGCATAATTTCGCCGTTCATTGTGGGCGGCGCTATGGCGCCGGTATCTGTGGCCGGAACGCTGACGCAGGTACTGGCCGAAGTGACTGCGGGCATTGCCTATTCACAGTTGGTCCGCCCAGGTGCTCCGGTGGTTTTTGGCGCGTTTGTGACGTCGATCGACATGAACAGCGGCGCGCCAACGTTTGGTACACCCGAGGCAAGCCTGACACTTTATGGGGCCGGGCAACTGGCCCGGCGGTTGGGTCTGCCATTCCGTTCAGGGGGCAGCCTATGTGCCTCAAAGCTGCCGGATGCGCAGGCGGCGTATGAAACTGCGCATACCCATAACGCGGCACTACTGGGTGGCGTGAACTTCATGCTGCATGCCTGTGGATGGCTAGAAGGCGGGCTGGTGGCGTCGTTTGAGAAATTCGTCATGGACGCGGATCAATTGGGCATCCTGCACAAAATCGCCAAAGGCATCGACATAGACGAGAACGCACAAGCGATGGATGCCATTACCGAGGTTGGCCCCGGGGGGCATTATCTGGGATGCGCGCATACGCAGGCCAATTTCAAAGAGGCGTTCTGGCGCTCAGACGTGTCTGATTACAAGCCGTTTGAGACCTGGGAGGAAGAAGGCGCCCAAGATACGCAAGCGCTGGCTTCGCGGCGGGTGGCGTATTTGCTTAACAATTATCAGCAGCCCACCCTTGATCCCCAGATCGCCGCGCAGCTTGCCACTTATGTGGCTGAAAAAAAGGCGTCGATGCCTGATTCATTCATGTAGTGACGTCGGCAATAGTAGGTTTTGAGGCGCGCAAAAGATGCGCCTCTCCCATCATGGCAATCAAAATATCCAGATGCCGGGGCAGTGAATACCCGGCATCTGATTTGCGTCGCTGCTCGTTCAGCATGCCTTCGATTTCGATCAGACGCATTAGGGCAGGGGCATGACGCGGCAATACTCCATACCCTAACAACCTTTGCAGATGTCGACCGCGCGAATAGTCCTGTGCCCCCAGACGGGCAGCACGAATCAATAGTCGTGGGCGGCGCAGTGTGTTCAGCATGGATAACAGATCTTGCATGTCGGGCTCCTGATTTGGTCGTTATGGGCTTATTGCACAACCTACGAGGGTGTTGCGTATTGACGTGATTCAGCGTGCGCAGGTTTCAGAACTGTTTATGAATTAGATACAATGCTTCCTTTCATGGACGGTTGTTAACTTTCACGTAACAGAATCAACCTTAATTTGTGTATAAGTGATGGGATAACTGCCGGATAACCGGGTCAGCTTCTCTGCCCTAAGGAAAAGTGTCAGATGGAAAAAGTGCCTGCGTACTGTTTGCTTGATTGGATGCCGGATACCGTCACCCGGTATTTGGCACATACGGTTTCGGGCCGCTCGATCCGTGATCTTGCGCGCGGTGCAGGATGCCACGCGTCGACGATTTTACGCCAGATCCGGCGGGTCGAGGCGTGGCGAGACGATCCATTGGTCGACGCCGCCCTGATAACCTTGGAAGCGGCCCAAATCACGCTGTCCTCTGGCGCTGCCAAGGCTGGATTGAATACAAGGAACACGCCAAAAATGAATGCAACCCTTCTGCGACCCGATCCGGAAACGCACCTTGCCACAATAGAACACCATTCAATGGTGATTCTGCGCCGCCTTTGCGAACCCGACGCGGTTCTGGCAGTTGCCGAGAACATGGAAAAAGCCGTGGTTGTGCGCGATAGCGGTGATGGTAACAGCGCCCGTACAGCCGTGGTTGACACCGAAATTGCGCAGGCTATGGCCCTAAAAGGCTGGATCTCTTGCGCGCAGCCGGGTCGTGTTAGCCGCTATCGCATCACCGCCACCGGGCGCAGCGATCTGATCCGCTTGCTTGCCAAAGAAGAAAGCCGCGCCTCTGCAGCTGTCGGACAAGGATTTGCCGAAGCACAGATGCCGTTTGATGCAGCCGCTCCTGTGGGCAATGGACCAAAGGCATCGCGGCGCAGTCGGTTCTGCAATGCCGAAAGTCCGCTAGTGGGTCTGGCGCGCCGCAAAGACCGCGATGGAAGCCCGTTTCTGAACAGTGATTTGGTACAGGCCGGCGAACGTCTGCGCGAGGATTTTGAACTGGCGCAGGTCGGCCCGCAAGTGGCGCAAAACTGGGACAGATTTTTGACGGGCACCAGTAACAGCGCGCCAGACAGCGGCATCGGTGACGGGCCATCGCGGGCGCGAACCCGTGTGGTGGGGGCCTTGGGCGATCTGGGGCCGGGCCTAAGCGACGTGGCGTTGCGCTGTTGTTGTTATCTGGAAGGGCTGGAAAGTGCCGAAAAGCGCATGGGCTGGTCGGCGCGATCGGGAAAAATAGTGCTGCGTATCGCATTGCAGCGCCTGAAACGTCATTATGATGGCATCACATCGCAGGACAGAATGATGATTGGTTAACCGGCGCACACCTTTGCGCGCGCCGGTTAGGTCTTTAGGCCAAAAGTGCGGCGCGCGCAGCGCGAATGCCGTCACCATAGGCCTGACTGATCTGGTCGTAATGGCCCAGGGCTACGTCGATGATTTCGTCCGACACACCATGCATCGCCTCGGCGGTATTGCTGTACAGACGTGCGCGTTGCTCGTCAGACATCAAGTCATGCAAAGCACGCGGTTGGCCGTAGTCGTCATTGCCATCGCGGTGGTTATAACGATCTGCATCACCGCTTAGGGGTAGGGATGGTTCTGCATAAGACGGTGTTTCTGTTGCGCCACCAAAGCTGTTGGGTTCGTAGTAGGCATCAGTTGCACCACTGACCTGCCCCAGAACATTCATCGCACCATCTTTGTGATAGTGGTTCATCGGGCATTTTGGCTGATTGACCGGCAATTGTTCGTAATGTGTACCAATCCGATAGCGGTGCGCATCTGCATACGAAAAAATCCGCGATTGCAGAACTTTGTCGGGCGAAAATCCGATTCCCGGTACAATGTTGGACGGCGAATAGGCGCAGGTCTCGACCTCGGCAAAATAGTTTTCCGGGTTGCGATTCAGCTCCATCACGCCCACGTCGATCAGTGGGAAATCACCATGTGGCCAGACTTTGGTCAGATCAAACGGGTTATACGCGGTCGCGTCGGCCTGTGATTCGGTCATGATCTGAATCTTTACGTCCCACTTCGGGAAGTCTCCGGCTTCGATCGAACCAAACAACGCCTCTTGGTACCCTTCACGGGTCTGACCAATTTTTTCGTTGCTTTCGGCATTGGTATAGAACGCGTGCCCCTGCTGTGTCTTAAAGTGGAACTTGACCCAGACGCGTTCGTTATCGGCATTGATAAACGCATATGTGTGCGAGCCATAGCCGTTCATGTTCATCGGCGTTTTTGGGCAGCCTCGATCAGACATCAGGATAGTGACCTGATGCAATGCTTCGGGGGATTGGCCCCAATAATCCCACATTGCCGTACCAGAGCGCATGTTGGTTTTCGGATGGCGTTTCTGAGTGTGGATGAAATCAGGGAATTTGTAAGGGTCACGCAAGAAAAACACCGGTGTGTTGTTGCCAACCAGATCCCAGTTGCCTTCTTCGGTATAGAACTTCAACGCAAAGCCACGCACGTCACGCTCGTTATCGGCGGCGCCCATTTCGCCGGCAACCGTGGAAAAGCGGCAAATCATCGGGGTTTCTTTGCCGATTTCAGCGAAAATGCTGGCCTTGGTGTATTTGCTGATGTCGTGGGTAACTGTGAACGTACCATGCGCGCCCCAGCCTTTGGCGTGAACGACACGCTCGGGTATACGCTCGCGATTCTGGTGCGCCAGCTTTTCCAGCAACTGGTAATCCTGCATCAAAACAGGACCGCGTGCGCCCGCTGTTTGTGAATTCTGGTTGTCGGCAATTGGATTGCCGGCCGTAGTCGTTAGCTTTTTGGTCATGTTGTCTCTCCCCGTCTTAGATTAGAATCGTTGTAACTTAGAGCACGTCAGCGCGTGCTGTTAAACACAGATTTATGCAATTTCTCATAACAGCTATGCATAGGGGGTGGTTCCATTGGCGCAAGGGTATGATATGTAGGCTGAAACCAGCCAAACCCAAGGGACCTCTTGTGCGTGATCTGAAAATCCCCGAACAGCGACACCCGGAAAAAGCCCATCGTCCGGATAATGCTCAGCCCAAAAAACCATCATGGATCAGGGTCAAAGCACCCGGTGGCGCGAAATACGCCGAAACCCATAAAATCATGCGCGACAATGGTCTTGTGACGGTATGCGAAGAGGCCGGTTGCCCAAATGTCGGCGAATGCTGGAGCCAGGGCCACGCGACTATGATGATCATGGGCGGGATTTGTACGCGGGGTTGTACGTTCTGCAACATTGCCACCGGGCGTCCCGAAGGGCTTGATATGATCGAACCGGGGCGGGTTGCCGCTGCGGTCGAAAAACTGGGTTTAAACCACGTGGTTATCACTTCGGTGGATCGCGATGATCTGGCAGACGGAGGCGCTGAACACTTTGCCCAGACAATCCGCGCCGTTCGGCATCGTTCGCCCAACACGACGATTGAAATTTTGACACCGGATTTTCTGAAATGCCCGGATTCGGCACTTGAAGAAGTGGTTGAGGCACGCCCCGATGTGTTCAATCACAATCTTGAAACGGTGCCGGGTCTCTATCCCGAAGTCCGTCCCGGCGCGCGGTATTTCCATTCTTTACGGCTGTTGCAACGGGTGAAAGAGCTTGATCCATCAATGTTTACCAAATCCGGCATCATGGTTGGATTGGGCGAAGATCAGCAAACCGTGCGTCAGGTCATGGACGATATGCGCGCCGCTGACATAGATTTCCTGACCATCGGGCAATATTTGCAGCCAACGCCAAAGCATCATGCGGTGGATCGATTTGTGACGCCTGAAGAATTCAAAGCCTATGAAAAGGCAGCGTTTGGCAAAGGGTTTTTGATGGTCTCAGCAACACCGTTGACCCGATCATCCTATCATGCCGGCGATGATTTCGCGCAGTTGCGCGAAGCTCGACAAATCAAGCTAAGGCAACAATAGGCAGCACATTAAGTTTCTTTAGTAAAGTGTTGATCTTACGGATATAAATCTGTCCTAATTAATCAATTCGCTGACCAAACCAACTATCGCCAGAACCTTCATTGTATCTGACACCCTCAGAATTTCGTCATCAACGCGAATATATTTTTCACCAGATCCAAGCGGTTTCAATTTCCATTTGGACAGGTCCGAGATCAATTTGTAACTTACACCACCGGGCAGTTTGGCGCCGCGTGTGTATCTTTTGATCTGGCCGGGTGGAATTGCTTTCTTGCCGGGCTTGGTCTGAATGTTCGCAGACCCGACGCCTTTGTTCTTTGGCTTGTTTTTGGCAGATGCAAAGTCGACACCACCAACTACTAACGACAATGCAGCAGCGATTGTGAAAATCCAATTAGATCGAAACATGACAGACTCTCCCTAATAATCGAGACACAATTATAGTGGGAAATCGAACTTAGGAAAGAACTCAAAATCTGGGTCGGCGGATTCGCTCTGCTGTTGCCCAGTCAGGCCAAAAGCCCCAATGCTCAAGCGCGACGATGAACGCGGCCGCAACAATGACGCCGACAACTAGGATGATGCGCTGCTTTGACGGTGGATGATCGACCCAACGTCGCATTCGCAAGAGCCAGCGCGGGTTCATCAGGTGAATCGCACTTTGCCAATATATGGCAGGTTGCGGTTTCTTTGGGCAAAATCGATACCATAGCCGACAACAAATTCGTCCGGGATTTCAAAGCCGATCCAACTGGATTTGAAATCAACTTCGCGCCTCTCTGCCTTGTTCAACAAGGCTATGGATTTCAGCTTTGAAGGTTTGCGTGCACGCAGCATTCCCATGACGTGTTTCAGGGTGTGGCCGGTGTCAACAATGTCTTCGACAACCAGCACATCGCGCCCTTCAATTGCGGCACGTAAGTCTTTGAGAATGCGAACTTCTCGACTGCTTTCCATACCGTCACCATAGGATGATGCCTCGATGAAATCGACCTCGATCGGCAGGTCCAGTTCGCGGACCAGATCGGCGATGAAAACAAAGCTACCACGCAGCAATCCGACCACGATCAACTTGTCCGTTCCACTAAATTCAGTCGAGATTTCCCGGCTCAGGGATTCGATCCGCGCAGCAATGGATTTCGCTGAGATCATTTCGTCGATTTCATATGGCCGTTGTGGCATGCGCGCCCCCTTGTTATCTGCAGATACCGATATGACATGACGCGCCCCGCGCAGCAAGGAAACACCTCGTCCAATGCCTTCACATTCTGAAACCCGTCCGCTGCCTTATACCGCCCGTCAAATGTATGATCTGGTAGCAGATGTGCCCAAATACCCCGAGTTTCTGCCATGGTGCGCCGCCGCAAGGGTGCGCAAAACGACTGAATTGGACGACCATTTGGTGATGGACGCGGATTTGGTGATCAGTTTCAAAGTGTTCCGTGAACGCTTTGGCAGTCGGGTAACAATGTGGCCGGACAAGATGTCGATAAATACCGAATACCTTGACGGGCCATTCCGGTTTCTAAAATCAACCTGGTCCTTTTCGGATACGGACACAGGTTGTGACGTTTCATTCTCTGTGGATTTTGAATTCCGCAACGCGCTATTACGGGGCATCATCGGGGTAATGTTCAATGAGGCGATGCACCGTATCGTTCGCGCCTTTGAAACCCGCGCCGCTGCCCTATATGGTCAAAACCGGATCGCTGGAGAGTAATACGTGGCTGAAAACCTGACATCTCGCCTTGCAGAATTTGCCTCGGATGTCGTGTTGCCGTCTGAAACTGCGCTGACTGTTGCGCGGTTGTCGGCATTGGACTGGATTGCGGTAGGTCGGGCAGGGGCTGATGAGCCCGTGGCGCGCATTGTTCGCGATATGGCGATGGGCGAAGGTGGCGCGGCGCATGCCAAGGTGTTTGGCTCAGATATTCGTCTGCCTGCGCGGGCAGCGGCGCTGATTAATGGCACGACGTCGCATGCACTGGACTATGATGACACGCATTTCGCCCATATCGGGCATCCATCCGTGGCGGTGTTTCCAGCGGCTTTGGCCGTGGCCCAATCGACAGAAGTATCGATTCAGGACATGCTAAGCGCTGCATTGATTGGCATGGAGGCGTCCATTCGGGTCGGTGTATGGTTAGGTCGAACGCATTATCAGACAGGTTTTCATCAGACAGCTACGGCAGGAGCCTTTGGGGCCGCTGTCGCCGCGGCGCGTCTGTTGGGTTTGAATGCTAAACAAACCGAGCATGTTCTTGGGTTAACGGCAACACGCGCGGCCGGGTTAAAGGCGCAGTTTGGCACAATGGGGAAACCCTATAACGCAGGTCTTGCTGCATCTGCCGGAGTTGAGGCGGCGCAGTTGGTGGCTTTGGGGCTCGTGGCCAATCCACAGGCGATGTTGGGCGATTTTGGCTTTGGTGCCACCCATCACGGCGAAGGTAATGTTGATGCCGCATTGTCGGGTTTGGGTAGCGAATGGCTGTTTGAAAGCGTCAGCCACAAGTTTCATGCCTGTTGTCACGGCCTGCATGCCGCCCTTGAGGCGCTGCGCGAGGTGGATGTGGCCGAGCAGGAAGTATCTGAAATAATGGTCCACACCCATCCCCGATGGATGAGTGTGTGCAATCAGCACAATCCAACAACCGGGTTGGGTGCAAAATTCAGTTATGGAACAGTGCTGGCGATGATGGTGCTGGGATATGACACCGCGCGACTGGATAGTTTCAGTGATGCGATTTGCACGGACCCGCGGGTTAAACGTTTGCGCGATTGTGTCGAGGTGATTGCCGATGACAGCCTGGTCGAGACCGAGGCCATGGTCGCGGTCTTGCGCCGCGATGGCAGCACATTGCGCGGGCAGCACGATTTGACGGGCCCTGTAGAGATTGACCAGCGAATATTACGTGTTCAGGCCAAGGCAACAGCGCTGATCGGGGCGTCTGAAGTTGACAGAATTTGGGGTAATCTTGCTTTAGGTACGGATTGCAGTTGTTTGATTTAACAGTATTAATTTTGGAGAAGGCGGTATGTTACACAAGAAAAATACAGTCGGGGATCGGATCGACGACGACATATTCGCATCGGCAGATGCTTCAACACAATTGCCCAAGTATAAGATGCCCGACGGCCAACATGATGCGCGTGTGGTGCATCGGCTGGTGGCAGATGAGTTGTTACTAGACGGGAATTCACGGCAAAATCTGGCGACGTTCTGTCAGACTTGGCTAGAACCCGAAGTTGTCAACCTGATGACACAGACCGTGGACAAGAACCTTGTGGATAAAGACGAATATCCACAAACCGCCGAGATCGAAAAACGTTGTGTTCATATTCTGGCCGATCTCTGGAATGCTCCGGGGGCTTCAAACGCCACGGGCACCTCGACCACTGGATCAAGCGAAGCTGCGATGCTGGGCGGCATGGCGTTGCTTTGGCGTTGGCGTGAACGGCGAGAGGCAGCAGGTAAACCGGCGGAAAAGCCTAATCTGGTGACTGGCCCGGTTCAGGTCTGTTGGCACAAATTCTGCCGCTATTGGGGCGTTGAGCTGCGCGAAATTCCGATGGAAAATGGCCGTTACATCATGAATGGCGAAGAGGCAGTAAAGCGCTGTGACGAGAACACAATTGGCGTGGTGCCGACATTGGGCGTGACCTTTACCGGCCAGTTTGAGCCGGTGAAAGAGGTCAGCGATGCACTTGATGTGTTTGAGGCCAAGACCGGACTTGGTATTCCGATCCATGTGGATGGTGCCAGCGGTGGTTTTCTGGCGCCGTTCCTGCAGCCCGATCTGCTTTGGGATTTCCGACTGCCTCGGGTGAAATCCATCAATGCCTCTGGGCATAAATTCGGACTGGCTCCTTTGGGGGTTGGTTGGATTTTGTGGCGTGATGCCGAGGATTTGCCCGAAGATCTGGTATTCCGTGTGAACTATCTGGGGGGCGACATGGCTGATTTCGCTCTGAATTTCTCGCGTCCGGGCAGTCAGGTAATTGCGCAGTACTATAACTTTTTACGCTTGGGTCGCGAAGGCTATCACAACATACATTCCGCTTGCCGGGATGAGGCAATATATTTGGCCCAAGAGATTGAAAAGTTGGGGTTATTTGAGATTATCTACGACGGCAGCGACGGTATTCCGGCCCTTTGCTGGAAACTAAAGGATGGAATCGAGCATCCATTTTCCCTTTTTGACTTTGCTGACCGCCTGAGAGTGCGCGGATGGCAGGTGCCTGCCTATGCGCTGCCAGCAAACCTTCAGGATCGCGTAATCCAGCGCATTCTGGTGCGTCACGGGTTCAGCCGGGATATGGCCGATTTGTTGCTGGATGATTTCCGCCGTACCATTGCGCATTTCAAGGCCCATCCCGTTCAAACCTCGATGACCGAAAAAGAAGGTGGTGGCTTTAAACATGGCTGACAGACCCGTGTCGTTTTTGGTCTGGCGACCGCATAAGATGCTGTGGTGGGTCGCCACCCTTTTCATGATCGGCGCGTCTTTGTTTGCGCTGGGGTGTGTGATGGCTCTCAGAGGGGTGACAAGTGGTTTTACCACTCAATCAGTGTTTTTTCTTGGCTCGATTTTCTTTACGTCAGCCGCTTATTGCGAACTTCGTTTAACGTCGCTGGCAAACCCAGTGGATCATGCATCGGCGCTAAGCCAGTTCATCGGAACGTTATTATTCAACGCAAACACATTTGATGGCTTTTTCGATCTGGACTGGATTGCCAGCGATTCATTGATCTGGACGCCAAATATCTTCGGCTCGATCATGTTTCTGATTTCAGCCGCATTGGTGATGCTCGATATCTGCAAACGCTGGTGGAGCTGGAATTTCAGATCGCTGGTCTGGTGGAACGCGGTGATCAATTACGCCGGCTGCGTGGCGTTTATGATCTCGGCTGTATTGTCATTCGTGCTCCCGGCTCCGTTGTCCGGATTGTACGCGACACTGGCCACGGTGTTCACATTGATAGGGGCGATGTGTTTTTTGGTCGGCGCCTACATGATGTGGCCGGAAATGTCGCAGACTGATTAGGGTTTGGGTTTACTGATACCTGTGGCTATTTGTCGTGGAGGGCAAAGCCCCATCGAAATCGTGACACCGGATGTGCTCTGCTAGACCTGCTTTCGCGCTAGCCATAACCTTCATTCAGATAATTTAGAATGACGGTCATCCAAACCTTCGCCTCGTCCATTGAAAATTTTGCAGTGAAACGAACTTTGACTATGCAATCGCTGACAACACCCAGCGCGAGGAGTTCAGACCTACCATCAGACGTCTCGGCTTCGGCGCGCAATGGAAACAACTGGCGCCGATCCTTCACTCGATAGGTGTTGATCTTTCCCGTATCAGCACCTCGCTTCTCAGCAACGAAATGCATGTCCCGGGCGGCTTCTTTGAAACTTTCAAGGGCCGTTTCGGACGAAATTGAATTCTGCTGATAGTCATAGAAGAATACTGTCAGTTTTGATTTGGGGTCCATAAAATTGATTGAATAGCCAAGACCGGGGTGACTATCTTCAAAATTATGGGATTCGACCTCGTTCAGATCATCCAATACTTGGGGCGCGGCAGCAAAAAGCTTTTGACAAGATCGTAGATCTGCCATCGCTGGTCCGCTTGCAAGGGCCAAGAAAACGACAAGTATTCTGAACATGATAATTTGCTTTTTTCTGCGCTATTTGGTTTACGATAGCGGCTGCTAAATTAACTTAAAGTTTAGCGGGAGGCCTCTTACGATACCTATACACTACTAGTTTATGGCTAACTTTTGCAAGGTCGCTAAACCAATAGAAATCATAGGTGCATAACGCAGTATTTCGCCAAATAAGTTCAGGCTCGACATCCGAATATTTTGGTTCGTTACTTTATATTCTCAAAGTACCCGACCAAGTATGTCCAATGCATGGTCACATGCCGATTTGCGAACCCCAAGGCGGCCGATTGCACCAAATTCGATGGTTTCGGTTATGGTCTCACCACCCTCGACCGCCAGCGCAAAACACACCCGGCCTTCGGGCTTGTACTCTGATCCTCCGGGTCCGGCGATACCTGTGATGGACACCGCCACCTGTGCATCCGAGTGGGCTAGCGCACCGTCTGCCATTTCCTGCGCGACCTGCTCGGAAACGGCCCCATATGCGTCCAGGGTTTCGCGTAAAACCCCCAGCATCTGGATTTTTGCCTCGTTGGTATAGGTCACAAACCCGCGCTCAAATACGGCGGACGAACCGGGAATGTCCGTCAGTGCGACTGCAACCATTCCGCCTGTGCAGCTTTCTGCCGTCGCAATGCGCAGATTTGCCGATTTGGAACGCTCTAGCAGGTCCGCAACGTTCATAGCCCAAACACCCCATGCGCCAAGCCGGCCAAAATCACCACGCCTATGGCGGCAATAACGCCCGCAATCACATCATCAAGCATCACACCCAACGCATCTCCACGCCGGTCTGCCCAGCCGACGGGGCCGGGTTTGGTGATGTCAAACAGCCGGAACAGAACAAAGGCAGCGATCCAGCCGGGCCAGAGGGCTGTGATGTCCAAACCCATGCGCCATGCGCTCCAGCTTAGCGGGATCAGGGCGATGAACTGACCGGCAACTTCGTCGATAACAACTTCTGACGGGTCATGATTGTCGCTGTCTTTGATGATTTCAGCCGTTGCCCACCAACCTGCAATAAATACCACGATGGTGGCCACGGCCAGCAATGGGAATCCACCGATCACATGGCACAGCCACGCCAATGGGAGCGCCACCAGTGAGCCCCAGGTGCCGGGGGCCGGTTTCAGATAGCCTACGCCTGCGACCGATCCGATCATCCATGCCAGTCGCTTGCTCATATCGACACCAATGTTGCAGTCGCCATCGCCGCAATCCCTTCGCCACGCCCGGTAAAGCCAAGCTTTTCCGAGGTTGTTGCCTTGACCGACACCTGATCAAGCCGCACGCCGATGATATCGGCCAAAGACTGGCGCATCGCCAGCGAATGTGGCCCGACCTTGGGGAATTCGCAGATCAGGGTGCAGTCGACATTGCCGATACGCAGCCCCATTGAGGCTGCAAGATCAACGGCATGGCGTAAGAATATGTCGCTTGCTGCGCCTTTCCATTGGGGATCTGATGGTGGAAAATGCTGGCCAATGTCGCCTTGCGCCAACGCGCCGTAAATCGCATCGGTCAGCGCGTGCATGGCGACATCTGCGTCCGAATGACCCTGAAGTCCGCGATCATGGGGCACGGGAACTCCGCACAACACCACATGATCGCCGGGGCCAAAGCGGTGCACGTCAAATCCATTGCCCAATCGTATGTCCAATTGGCGTATATCCATCTGGCCTCTCAGAATGCGTTCTGCACGGGCGAAATCACCCGCTGTTGTGATTTTGATGTTGTCGGGGTCGCCGGGGACAATTGCAATGTCCAAACCTGCAGCACGAGCCACCTCGACATCATCTGCAGCGTCTTTGGAGTGGGCCGCATGGGCGGTAACGATCGCGTCATAATGAAACCCTTGCGGGGTTTGCGCCGCGTATAGCCCGTTGCGATCCTGAAATCCCGTGACCTGACTATCACGCCCGGTCCAGAGGGCGTCTGTCACTGGAAGTGCGGGCGCGGCAGCCGGTCCTTGATCAAGAGCGTTGATAACCGCATGGATCAGATCAATCTGGATACAAGGGCGGGCAACATCGTGGATCAGAACTTTTGTCACGTCCAAATCGGACAGCGCCGCCAATCCCGCACGCACCGATCCGGCCCGATCTGTGGCACCTTTGGCAAGGATCAAATCTGAATCTTCTGAATAGATCGACCATTCCTGCGTATCTTCAGGCGACAACACCAGCACAATATGGTCGATGCCCCTTGCGTGGCGAAATTGCGAAAGGGTTCGGTCTGCTATTGGACGTCCGGCCAGGTCGCGCCACTGTTTAGGTATGTCGCCACCAACACGCAGGCCCCGGCCGGCGGCAACAATAATGGCTGCTGTAGACATCTGAAGTCGCCTCCTAAAGCGTGCGGCTGGCTGGGGCATTGTCTATGCTTTGCAGCAAGGCGAGGCAATCACCCAGATCAATGTGCCCAAATATTAGGCAGCGGCCAATTGTCAGCCCTGTAATCCAAGGAGTTATGTTGTCTACAAGGTCTCAATTTGGTAAAAAAACAGCATATGCACAAGGAATAGGCATCTGCCAGTCACGCTCACCCATAAAACCCTATCTCCGCCGGTGTTTCTTGCGCCGATGGCAGGAATCACTGATCGCCCATTCCGTGATCTGGTGATGAAATTCGGGGCAGGGCTGGTGGTCAGCGAAATGGTGGCCAGTCAGGAAATGGTTCAGTCCAAACCCGGAACGCGGGAACGTGCGGAACTGGGGGCGGACGTTGAAAACACCGCTGTTCAGATATCCGGACGCGAGGCCAGTTGGATGACCGAAGCCGCCCGTCAGGTCGAGGCCAATGGCGCTGCGATCATCGACATCAACATGGGTTGCCCGGCGAAAAAGGTGACAAATGGCTATTCCGGTTCGGCGCTGCTGAAAACACCCGATCACGCGCTGTCGCTGATCGAGGCAGTCGTCGCGGCGGTCAAGGTTCCCGTCACCCTGAAAACCCGGCTTGGCTGGGATGACACATTGCTGAATGCCGCCGATGTTGCCCGCCGTGCTGAACAGGCGGGCGTGCAGATGGTGACCATTCATGGCCGCACGCGCTGTCAGTTCTACAAAGGCTACGCAGATTGGGCCGCGATCCGCGCGGTTCGGGATGCGGTTGGCATACCGGTGATTGCCAATGGCGACATCACCAGCCCTGACACTGCCCGTCGCGCGCTGGATCAGTCCGGGGCCGATGGCGTAATGGTTGGGCGCGGCGTTCAGGGCAAACCCTGGTTGCTGGCCGAAATCTCGCATCAACTGTATGGAACCGCCCCTCCAGAGGTACCCGTCGGCGCTGCATTGGTCGAATTGGTGGCCCAACATTATCAATCCATGCTTGAGTTTTATGGCCCCGACCTTGGCATGCGCGTCGCGCGCAAGCATCTGGGGTGGTACATGGGCCACGCCGCCACCGGTGTGCACCTGCGTCGGCTGGTGCTGACCGAGCGTGACCCTGCCGCGGTCTTGTGTCTTTTGCCGGATGCTCTGGCTCCAACCGCCCAGGTCGCAGCATGATTGCGGACACAAATCTTTGGACGTCCTTGCCGATCCCGGCGTTTCTGATTGATGCAAAGGATTGCATAATCGACGCCAATTCAGCCGGCGAAGGCTTTCTGAATGCTTCCGCCAAATCCGTTTCCGGCAACCCAGTCTGGGACATGATCGCAGTGGACGCCCCGATTGAACAAGCGTTTGCTCGCGCGCGTCGTTACGGGACACCTTTGTTTGTCAATGACGTCGACGTTGGCCCCGGCAATCGCCCACCATTGCAATGCGCATTGCAAATCGCACCTCTGATCGGACACCCGGGCGAGATGATCCTGATGATTTCTCCGCGAGAGCTTGCAGGAAGGATGACGCAGAACCATTCGGTCAAGTCAGCGGCGCAATCGGCGATTGGCATGGCGGAAATGCTTGCCCATGAAATCAAAAACCCGCTCGCAGGGATCACCGGAGCCGCGCAACTTCTGGGAATGAACTTAGCAGCAGAAGACCTTGAATTAACAGACTTAATCGTCGGTGAATGCCGCCGTATCGTCAAGCTTTTAGAGCAGGTCGAACAATTTGGAAATTTAATGCCGCCTGACCGAAACCCGGTCAATGTCCATGATATTCTGGACCGTGCCCGCCGGTCCGCCAGGCTTGGCTTTGGGGCGCATATGCAGATCGTTGAGGATTATGATCCGTCGCTGCCGATGACCTTTGGCGACTCGGATCAACTGTTGCAGGTGGTGCTGAACCTGCTCAGGAACGCCTCTGAAGCGGCGGATTCAAAAGGTGGAACCATCCGCATTCATACCTATTTCGAACATTCATTTCGGATGCGGCGCAGTGACGGCACCGGCCAGTCCTTGCCGCTTCAGATCGAGATTATCGATGACGGTCCCGGCTTGCCTGAAAAAATCAAGGCTGATGTGTTTGATCCCTTTGTTTCGGGGCGTGAAAACGGTACCGGGCTTGGGCTGGCTTTGGTCAGCAAGATCGTATCAGAGCATGACGGCTGGATTTCGGTCACTTCGGTACCTGGCCGCACCGTGTTCCGCCTGTCACTGCCGCTTGTTCCTCGTGAAATTAACAAAATTCCTGTTAAAAAGGAGACCACCTGATGGATGGTACAGTTTTGGTCGCCGATGATGATCGTACAATTCGAACAGTTTTGACTCAGGCACTGACACGGGCAGGGTGCAAGGTGCATGCGACCAGCTCTCTTACCACATTGATGCGCTGGGTCGCCGAGGGGAAGGGCGATGTGGTTATTTCCGACGTAGCCATGCCGGACGGTAATGGGCTGGAAATGTTGCCACGTATCGCGCAGGACAGGCCCGGGTTGCCGGTGATTGTGATATCGGCGCAAAACACCATTATGACCGCCATTCAGGCCGCCGAGGCTGAGGCCTATGATTACCTCCCTAAACCGTTTGATTTGCCAGACCTGATGAAGCGAACCGCGCGCGCGCTTGGGGCAAGTCAGCGCGCGCCGACTGTTGCGCGCAATGATGCAAAAGAGCGACCCGATGATCTGCCGCTTATTGGGCGGACTCAGGTCATGCAGTCGCTTTATCGATTGGTAGCGCGGGTTATGAACACCGACTTACCGGTCTTGATTTCTGGTGAAAGTGGCGCGGGCAAGTCATTGATAGCACGTGCAATTCATGATTTTTCGGATCGTCGATCTTTGCCTTTTGTCACAGTCACGGGGGCTGATTTGCACGATCTTGAAGGTCCTGCAAAGGTTCTGGCCAAGGCGCGTGGCGGCACGATCCTGATTGATGAAATCGTAGATATAGAAGACGAAATACAGGCGCGTATCGTGCGCATGATGGATGTACCCGGCGATAATGCGCCGCGTTTTATGGCCACCAGTCAGGGTAATCCGACCGCTGCGATGGAGCCGGGCAAAATTCGTCCGGATTTGTACTATCGACTTGGGGGCGCGACAGTGCATGTTCCTGCATTACGTGAACGCGTGGATGATATTCCGCTTTTGGCCGAGCATTTCCTGACTCGTGCGGAACGCAACGAGGCACCACTACGTCGACTTGGCCCCGAGGCTGCGGAATTGTTCCGCGCCTATAGCTGGCCGGGCAATGTCCGCCAACTGGAAAATGCGGTGCGCAGGCTTGTGCTGACAAGCCGCGCCGAGGAAATCACCCGCGCCGAAGTCGAGACCGTACTGGGCAATCAACCGGATGCAGAGCCGACATTGGGTGGAGGTGAGTCCGAAAAGCTCGCGTCTTCGATAGCGCGACACTTGCGACGGTATTTTGATTTGCACGGCAATTTGCTGCCGCCTCCGGGAGTCTACGCGCGAATCCTTCGCGAGTTGGAAATCCCACTAATTGAGATATCACTGGACGCAACGGGCGGCAATCAGGCCAAATGCGCCGACCTTTTAGGAATAAATCGCAATACGTTGCGAAAAAAGATCACCGAATTGGATATTCAAGTTACGCGCCGACGAAAATTGATGTAAATAGGACAC
Source organism: Paracoccaceae bacterium (assembly GCA_003354145.1). Lineage (GTDB taxonomy): Bacteria > Pseudomonadota > Alphaproteobacteria > Rhodobacterales > Rhodobacteraceae > NORP181. The sequence goes on along the minus strand of PIVL01000034.1, from coordinate 1,345 downwards.
ATAAGCGTGGCGATCCGGTCTCAGTATCGGGGGATGACCACGATATATAGCGGTTGGTTGCGCAAGCGACACATCAAGATGAGGGTTGTTGGTGGTTTCCCGGACACAGGCTGGAAATTTGGCGGCGCTGCAGGAATGGCGCAAATCCCGGCGGGCGAAAAACGCTGCAACGTTGGGTTTGGTCCTGCTTGGGCCCGCGCTGGCGTTTGCCACATTCCTAGCCCTTGGGCCGTTTGATCAAGATGCCTCTGCCCCGACTTTACGGTTCATCATGTTGGCCGATCTGGTCTATGTTCTGGTCGTAGCGGCCCTTGTTCTGGGGCAGGTTGCCGGACTGATCGCTGCGCGCCGTGTGCAAAGCGCGGGATCGCGGCTGCACCTGCGTTTGATTGGTGTTTTTGCCCTGTTGGCGCTGATCCCAACCGTAATCGTGGCAATTTTTGCCGGACTGACGGTCAATATCGGGCTGGAAGGCTGGTTTTCAGACCGGGTAAGGCAGGTGGTCGGAACGTCTCTTTCAGCGGCAGAGGCCTATGAACGTGAACAATATGATGCACTGGCCGAGGATGCTACTGCATTGGCGGTCTTTCTAAATGGCAACCGAACAACTGCATTTTACATGAGCGACGCCGAAGTGCGCCATGTATTGGTACAGGGCCAGACCCGAATTCAACGCGGCCTGCGCGAAGCGTATATCATTGATGGAACAGGGGAAATCCGGGCACGCGGCGAGCGTTCCTACCTGTTTAATTTCGAAAAACCCACCGCTGATCAGATGATTGATGCAAGCGACGACGGTATTCAGATCATTCAGGATTGGGACGACAACGAATACCGCGCACTGGTGCGACTAGAGGCGTTTCCTGACCGATTCTTGTATGTCACCCGGAACGTTGATGGCAAAATTCTAAACCTGTTGGATGAGACACAGGAAACGGTGCGGCTGTATCAGCAGCTTGAAAGTGAACGCGGTCGGGTTCTGTTCGAATTTGGCCTGCTTTATGTGGGTTTTGCGCTGATCCTGATATTGGCTGCAATCTGGATGGGCATGTGGTTTGCTGGGCGACTGTCGCGCCCTGTCGGACGTTTGACTGAGGCGGCGCAGACAGTCGGGACTGGCGATCTCGATGTTCAGGTGCCTGAAGAAAAAGGCGACGATGAAATTGCGCTTTTGGGTAAGTATTTCAATCAGATGACCCGGGAGCTTAAAGCGCAGAGACAAACATTATTGACCAATACGCTGCAGATAGAACGGCGCCGAAGGTTGTTCGATTCTGTGTTGTCATCGGTCATTTCCGGAGTTGTCGGACTAGACCCCGATGGGCGCGTTACCTTTGTAAACCGG
>PIVL01000673.1 GCA_003354145.1 Paracoccaceae bacterium | reverse complement strand
TACCGCATGAGAGATCACCGTAGTGTCCCTGTGTTTCATGCAAATATTCCGATAGCGTTATGGGCGAGCACATACCAGTTGCCTCGGCAAAGGAAAGGGGCATTCCGACAATTATTTCTATTTTTTTTGCCACACCCATGATTGACGTCCATTTGATCGCGCCAACAAGGCCGTTGAGTGTTTTTGACCGTTCGATGTTTTGTCAAGGTGCATTACCCGCGACACGCCATTTCCTGCCAACAGTACCTCCTCACCCCTGCTGCAAAGGCTGCTGTCTTAATTGATTCTTTCCCACACGCATGAGTGGCTGTTGTTTGCCTTATGCGGGCACACAGAAAATGTCATTCGACCTTTGACCAGCCTAATAAGTGCCGTTCTAAACCCATGCTGTGATGCAAAACCCGTACAATCAATATTTGATCCTGGGTGTGCAGATAGAAGATAACCTGCGCTTGCTGACGGATACGACGAAGCCCCGCAATCGACTCATTTGCGCTATGCCCACGTTGCTGAATACACCACAAGCGAGTTTGGCGTGGCGCAGGTTCGGCAAGCTTGCTGAGACCTGGTTCAGCCATTCGATTTGCGATGACAAACCTCTGCGGCATCCCAAATACCGTCTAAGGGCTGATCACTCACACCGCTTTCCAACCCTTCGGCAATCGACTGTTTTAGCTTGAAAAAATTGTCGTGTTGCGATTGGGTGCGGCGCAATGGATCTCTAATATACTCGCTGTCATTCGTAAGCATACCACGGGCAACCCTGGACTTGATCCAAGCGTCTTGGGTGTCGCTAAGTGTGATTGTTTTTCTAACAGTAGCAATGGAATTTTCCTACGCCACATTCGTCATACTATTGGTGCAACATCAAACAGCAAAGCAACAGGACGAACTGTGATTCAGGCGCAAATTGCCTGCGCTTCGTCTCGTGTTGGTCATCGCTCATGAACATCCCACACTCCCAAATCCGAAGAGTTTAGGAAATGTCCTGACGTGACGGCATTTCAACAAGTTCTTGCGTCACCATTACCCCATGAGTCGAGGTTTAACTTTCCATCGCTAAATGCTGTTTCAATCCCGATCAGGATATGTTAGCGAAATTACGACTTATTGTTTTGGAGTTTCGGCGTGAATCTAAATAAAATTATCCCCGCAATCGTTCTGTGCACGTTCCCCACGTTCTTATTTGCGCAAGCGGCCGAACGAGGTGACCCAATTGCGGCGGCAAATGCTGTTGATGCCTGCGGTGGCAA
>PIVL01000033.1 GCA_003354145.1 Paracoccaceae bacterium | reverse complement strand
GGGAAATTGCCCAAAACGGTGTTGTACAAACAGCCAATGGCGAACGACGGAATGCAACTTTCAGACTGGCATCTCAGGATGACGCGGGACTTGCCTCAAATCAGGCGTGACCTTGAAGAGTATGCCCGCGACCCGGAACTATCCGAAAAAATCGATCTTCCGCGTCTGATGGCATTGGTTGACGACTGGCCAGACAAGACTGTTATATCCGAAACGGACGACAATGCGTTCTACTTGCCGGTTATCCTGCCGCTTGCATTACAAGTTGCTCGGTTTATGAAACAAGTGAGCGGGCGAAATTTTTAGCGTAGACTTCCAAAAGCGCCGCTCCGGCATCCAAATTCAAGCAAACCCGGCGCATTGTAGATAGTGAGCTTCACCGGTCAACTGGGTTTGTTATTACCCGGTCCGTTCTGGTCCGTGCCTTCCTTATGATTTGCGCTAGCTTTTTTAAGATCACTAACCAAGCTGAAGGTCGGCTTGGTCCAAACCCGCCCAACCCTGACTTGATTTTCATTTTGTGCCACTTCAATGCGGTCGTTCGATGTATCGCCCATGAGACTAATTACCTTTCCAGATCAGCACTTCAGCGACGCTCAAACGCACACTGTTCCACTGATTATCTAACATTTACTCTTATAAACTAGATCAAAGATGTATATTTTACAATAGGATCCGACCGTTCCTCAATATCACGGTCCGATCAGCCAGGGCCAGGCTGGCCGGGCGGTGCGTTATCAAGATTACCGTCCGATCAACTAGCGCTTCGCGGGCCTGGGCTACAAAACTTTGTTCTCCGGTTGGATCGAACATTGCGGTTGGTTCGTCCAAAATCAGGATTGCAGGATCTTTGACCAATGCGCGTGCCAAGGCCAGGCGCTGGCGCTGACCGCCGGACAGTCGAACGCCTTTGTCACCGATCACGGTTTCGTATCCATTTGGCAGTTTTTCAATAAAATCATCCGCTTGGGCGTACTTCGCGGCCTGTTTCACTTCTTTCTCTGTCGCTTTTGAGTTTCCAAACAGGATATTGTCGCGCACGGTGCCATCAAACAGCAATACAGTCTGCGGAACGGTACCAATCAGCTGTCGAAGCGACCTGAGATTTAGGGTCTGAATGTCCACACCGTCCAGAAAAATTCGTCCGGAATCCGGTGAATAGAGCCTCATCAACAGGTCAACCAGGGTTGTCTTGCCGGCCCCATTTTCGCCAGTGAGCGCAATTGTCTCGCCTGCCCTGATGTCCAGCGTCAGATCATGCAGTGCCGGACTCCGATCCGTATGTGAAAAACTCACGCCGTCAAATGAAATAGCGCCAGAAACAGACTCTATTTCGAGGCCTTGTTCGAAATCCTCGGTGGGTTCGTTTAACACCTCTTCAAGCCTTGCCAACCTGCCCCGAGCCAGCTGAACCTGCCCCCATAAACCAGCCAACCCTGCCACAGGCTGCGTCAACAGTGCCGTGTACATCAAAAAAGTAACCATCTGCCCCGCGTCAAGATCACCGTCGATGATCCTATCGCTTGCGACCCACAGCAGCGCGACAATTGCAGCAGCTGCAACGAACTGCATTATTGGGACAAGAAACGCCTGAATTCGAGCAATATGCGTACCAAGCCCCCGAACGGTTTCGATGTGGCTGGCATAGCGCCTGGATTCCAAACTTTCGCGGGTATAGGTTTTGATCGCGGGCAGCAGCATCAGGTTTTCTTCGGTAATGGCGACAGATTCGGCGTATGCCTGGCGAACCTGACTGCCAAGCGGACGAAGGCGACGTCCAAATACCTTTGTGACAATGAAGAATGTCGGCACGCACAGCGCAATAGGAATGACCAACAAGATGTCGATCCGCGACATCAGGATTAGCGCACCAAAGACGGTCAGCAATTGAGGCAACACTGACAACAATGGGCCAGTAACGAATTCGCTCAAACGTTCGATCTCGTTGGTCATGAGCGCCAGCAAATCACCCTGCCGACGAGTTTGAAAAAACCGGATTGGCAAAATCTGAACATGGTCATAAAGCTGCGTGCGCATTTTTGCCTGCACCTGTTCAGTTGTTGCAGACAGCACAGTCCCCTGCACGATCTGCAATAATGCCCTGAGCGCAAGGACGACAAGAATCCATATCGAAAGAATCCCGATGCCAAAATCTGTTCCTCTGAAGATGCTGTCGACAAATTGTCCTCCAAGCCACGGAATCGTAAGCATTGCAGCGGTTTGCACCACCATCAACAAAATACAAAGAGCAAGCCGACCACGAAAGGGCCACACCAGTTCAAGGATTCTTTGAGAGTTCATCTAAACGTACCTATGGGTTTAACGTCGTCAGGGTTCAGTTCTACCGGTAGTGCCATGTTGTTTGCACGGCGCGAAAGCACTATGCCAAAGTTATGAAAACACTGAGCCATATGCCACACCTAAAGGGCCTCCGCTACCCTCGTGAAATCATTGCCTACGCGGTTAGGGCTTAGCTTCGGTTTGCATTGAGCACGGCAGACGTCGAAGACCTGCTAGCCGAGCGAGGTGTGATTGTTAGTCGGGAAGCGATCCGACTTTGGGTCAATCGCATTGGCGGTGATTTTTGCCTCTGCGTCACCAGTGCCGCGAGAAGATCTGGCGCGCATTGTGGGGCAAGGGGTGTCGGTCGATTTGTTGATCGACGATTTGACAACCGAACTCAAGGTCAGGCCTTATGAGCTGGTCGCGGTAGCGGATGGCTGGATATTGCGAACCCGTCCTCAGTTTGCGCAGGTCATCCGAGTGGCGGCGGATGTCAATGAGTAACTGGCGGATCTGAATGCGTTTGAAGTCGCGGTGCTGGCTGCGGTTACGTGATCTGGCAGATCACGAACAGCTACAGGACGCGGGGCTGGCGGTGCCTGGTTGACGTCGGTACAGCCGACCGGTTCCAAATCTCCAGTCGCTGCACACTGTCACCCAAGCAAAACGCCTCAGGCCGGTGACATACCCTTGTAGATGGCCGCGTTCGGACAACGCGCTGTATCAAAATCAACGCCCAGATCAATCGCGTTTTGACAGGCTCTGGCGAATTTGCAATGGCCACAGGTCTCGGCCAATTCCAACGCCAGCCCACGATCTGCGTCAATCATCGCTGGGGTCACACCAAACTGCGCGGCAAGCACCTCCATCCGAGTCCGAGTGCCTTCATCGCTTGAAATCAGTCGTTGATAGGCTGCACGGCTCAGGCCCATGTCGGACAGCTCAAAATCTGTCGGCGTGCTCTCGCGGCCTCCAAAGAAGTCTTTTACCAGGGTAGTAATGAACATGTCGTGTTCCTTCCATTCTACAATTATCTAATTGTAGCAGAAGCGGGCATGACGCACTTTGATCTGTGTCAGGTTGGTGCGAGATATTGGAGACGGCCACAGGCGACGATGCCCAAGAGTTCGAAAGATTTAGATCAGGTTGTCATTCAAAAGATTATCGGACATAGTGTTAGCTAACGTTTATCTGCAAACCAGTCTCACAAAAAGCCGATAAAGTATTGGCGATATGACAGGCTAAGGTATTGAAATTAAATGAAACCCAATCTCACTAATTCTGACGGTCTGACACCAACAAACACTTCGTTGCTTAATGAAGGCAACGACAGAGATCCGCACGGCGGGCACGACACCAAGTCTTCAGAAACTCCTGACCCAATAGTGAGTTCCGGCACGCTTGACAGGCTTGTTGATACCGCCAAAGACTATGCCCGTCAGGCCACAGCCGACAACACCAACGCAGCTTACAAAGCTGACTGGTCGCATTTCGGCGATTGGTGTAAACGCCGTGGAACAGACCCTATTCCACCGCATCCCGAACTAATTGGCCTTTACATCGCCAATTGCGCTTCTCCCGATAATGGGGTTGCTGCTCTGTCTGTTTCCACGATCGAACGGCGATTATCCGGCCTATCCTGGCACTACCAACAACGCGGCTTTAACCTTGACCGCAAGGACCGTCACATCGCCTCCGTTTTGGCCGGGATCAAACGCAAACACGCCCGTCCGCCGCTGCAGAAAGAGGCAGTGTTGGCTGAGGACATTCTTGCCATGATCGCAACGCTGGACTTTGGGCTGCGTGATCTACGGGACCGAGCAATATTGTTGATTGGTTTTGCGGGCGGGTTGCGCCGCTCTGAGATTGTTGGCCTTGATGTGAACCGTGACGATACCGATGAAGGAAAGGGCTGGTTCACAATTGAGGATCAGGGTCTAATACTGGCGTTTCAAGGTAAAACCGGCTGGCGCGAAGTCGAGATTGGGCGTGGGTCAAGCGAACAAGGCTGCCCGGTTCATGCACTAGAACAATACCTGCATTATGCCAGGATCGACTTTGGCCCCTTGTTCCAACGCATCACGCGTGACAATCGAAAGGCCACAAACGAAAGGCTTTCGGACAAACATGTCGCACGTCTGATCAAGAAAACTGTCCGTGATGCAGGTATCCGATCTGATTTGCCCGAAAATGAACGCCTGGCTTTGTTCTCGGGCCATTCTTTGCGCGCCGGTCTTGCCACCAGCGCAGATGTCGATGAGCGCCATGTGCAGAAACAGCTTGGCCACGCGTCGCCCGAGATGACCCGCAGGTATCAAAGGCGTCGCGATAAGTTTCGCGTTAACTTGACCAAGGCGGCGGGGTTGTGAAACCTGTTTGGCTTTGTCACATCCGCGCAGCGTATTAGAGTCTTATGCCAGGTCTTTCATGTCGACAAAGTCCATATCAGTAAAATCCTGATTGTCGCCTGCCATCGACCAGACAAAGCTGTAGCGCCCGGTGGCCGCCCCGCAATGAATGGACCAGCCCGGCGACAGGATTGCCTGTTCATTTGCCACAACCAGATGACGTGTTTCGGTGGGTTCGCCCAACTCCAATTAACAGGACTCGCTGGTGTTGGGGTAAATGTGTCTATTTAAGCAGCAGTTCGACAATGGGCGGCCAGATCAGCAAGATCGACAACGCAAACAACTGGATGCAGATGAATGGCAGGAACCCTTTGAAGATGTCCGTCAGGGAAATGTGCGGCGGGGCCACAGATTTCAGATAGAACGCGGCGGGGCCAAAGGGTGGTGACAGGAAACTTACCTGCATGTTCATACAGAACACCACGCCGAACCAAACCGACAGATACTTGGGTTGCAGAACGCCGAACAGACCGATTTCTTCGATAGGCAACCGGTAGATGATCGGCAGGAACACCGGGATGATCAGCAACACGATGCCCACCCAGTCCATGAACGCGCCCATGAACAACAGGATCAGCATCATGGTCAGGATCACGGCCATTGTTGGCATTTCGGACCCTACGATCAGGTCAGCCACATACTGAGGTCCACCCGCAATCGTGTATGCTCCGGCCAATGTCGCCGCACCGATTGTCACCCAGATGATGGTTCCGGTAGACTTGAGCGTGCGCATCAGGCTGTCCCACAGCCCGTCACGAACATTCGGCAAAACCAAGGACCAAAGCAGCAGCAGTGCGAAGGTGCCTGTTGTTTGCGTGATCGCAATTATCTGCCTATCCCAATCAAATATGAAATACGGCAGAACAAGAAATACGACGATATAGCCTAAAAGAAGAGGTGCACGACGTTTCACACCACCCAACCATTCCGCACCACTTTTCTGATAGAGGATCATCAGGATAAAGACCGTCAATGCCCCCATGCCGGCAGCTTCGGTAATACCGGTGATACCGCCATAGATAGAGCCAAGAACCACACCAATTACCAGAATCGGCGGTACAAGACCCTTGCCCAACATCCAGGCCCGAGAGGTGTGCTCGCGGCCAAAGTAGAAAAAGACGACCAGAAGCGAAATAATGCTCATGCCACCAAACCAAGGAACATGGCCCGGTGTTCCCCAGCCAATCGGATCAGTGCCATCGCCCAAATCCACATTTTGTCCGGTGACTGTAAAGAACAGTGCCCGCAGAAACAGAATGCTTGATAAGCCGGCGAACAACACAATCATAAAGTTCGCGAACAGTTTGCCTTTTGCGCGGCCAACCGGTTCACCCTCGACAGGTTCTGGCAATGGCGCGTCTTCCGGGTGCAGCTGAGTGCGCACAATGATGTATAGGATAATGAGGCTGGCCAGCATGAACCCCGGCAAGAAGGCTGCCGTAAACAGCGATTTGATCGAGGTTTCAGTGATCAAACCATAGATGATCAGAACGATGGACGGCGGAATCATGGTGCCAAGTGACCCACTGGCACAGATTGTCCCAATGGCAAGGTTCTGGCTATAGCCAAGCCGCAACATCTGCGGCAGAGCGATCAGGCCAAGCAAAACCACTTCGCCACCGATGATGCCCGACATGGCAGCCATGATAACGGCCATGATCGACGTCACAATCGCAATACCGCCACGGGTGCGGTTCAACCATACACTAAGCGAAGTATACATATCCTTGGCGATGCCGGACCGTTCCAACAACGACGCCATGAATATAAATAGCGGAATTGATACGAGCACATAGTCCGTTAACAATCCGTATATCTTCTGTGCCAGAATGTTCAGCGGTCCCATTCCCGGTCGGCCGGTCAGGATACCGTCACCAAAGCTGAGAGGATTCAAGATCAATGTAGGCTCAAACTTCATCACCAACACAGCAACCGCCATGAATGCCGATGCGAGCCCCAGCGGCATTCCGATGGCCAAAAGCACAACAAGCCCAAGCATTAGGACCAAAGATATTGTTCCGATATCCATTTAGGACTTCCTTGTCTTCGTGCTTTGGATTGAACCTCGCGTGACGTCCAGATCGCCCACACCTTCAACACCAACTGCGGCCTTGAGGCGCTCAATTTCGTCAGCGTCGATGTCATCAGCGGCTGTATGTTTCACCGGCACCAGGTGCCAGTCGTTGATCAGGTTCATAATGGCCTGGATCGCAACCAACGACACAACAAACAAAACCAAGGTTTTAAGTGTCGCGGGTATGGGGGGATCAAATGCGGTACCAAAGGTTTCCCACCGCATGAATTTCGCAAAGGCTTCGCCGTACCCGCCATAGATCAGGGCCAGCGCAAACACCACAATAAGCAAAGTTGAAATGATGTCGAATGTCTTTTGAAAGAAACGTGGGACAGCGTCGTACAAAATAAAGATGCGGATATGGCAACGTTGCTGCATTGCATACACCCCTGACAGAACAAAAACAAAACCGGCAACCCAAAGTGACAATTCATTGGCCCAAAGCGTCGGCGCAGCAAAAGCATAGCGCAGAATAACCTCGAAAATCATCACCGACGTCATGATGATGATCAGCATCATCGTTACGCGCCCCACAAAGACGGCCGAGCGGTCGACCCTGTACATCGGGTCATATTCCATCGGCGCGCGATTCACGGTCAGGGTACCAATCACAAAAAGGATGGGCGACAGGATCAGTGCGGCGTAATCAACAATATCACCCCGGACCGCGAAGACGGCTTTAAGGTCTGGACTCACGTCGATCCGATCGAACTGAGCCAGGAGCTGTTCATTTACAGGTCCAAAATCCAGAATATAGGCCGGACCGTGCCAGATAACCCAGCCAAAACAAAAACAAAAAATCAATGGGATCAGCCATTCGATAGGCGTTCCGTAACGTTGCTCCATCGAGCGGTCCCTCCCCATCCTGCGGTTGTGTCCCCGCTGGTAATGTAAACGTCAGGCCGGAGGGTTTCACTCCGGCCTGACAGATAGTTTCAGATATTACTCTGTGACCAGACCAAGTTGCGTAAGATAACCCATGTGGCTTGCAACAAGCGCCTTTGCTTCTGGTGTCGTGGCAAACTCAGGCCAGGACGCCTGAGCAGCAGCGCGGAATGTTGCCATGTCTTCCGGGCCCCATGACCAAAGTGTTACACCATCTGCAACCAGTGCTGCCGCGGCTTCGGCATTCGCCTTTTCGGTAAACAGGGCTGTGCGCAGTGCCAGGCTTTCCATAGCAACCGAAATGATCCGCTGATGAGCCACTGGCATCGCGTCCCAAACAGCTTTGTTACACGCCAGGTGATCCGACGGCATCGAGTGGAAGCCAGGGAAAGTGGCGTGCTTGGAGATGTCGTACAGTCCCATGCCTTTGTTGTTGGCCAGTGATGACGCATCGGCACCGTCAATGATGCCGGTTTCCAGCGCGGTAAAGATTTCAGTGAAATCCATCACGATTGGCGACGCGCCCATTTTCTCAAAGATCTTCGTTTCCATGCCGGGAGGCGAACGGAATTTCCAGTTTTTGAAATCTTCAGCGTTGCGAATCGGGCTGTTGGAAACAAGGCTTTCCTGACCGGGAAGCCACCAGCCAATCAGCTGCATGTCGTATAAGTTATACAGTTCTTGTGCAGCTTCCAGCCCGCCACCGTAATAAAGCCAGCTCAGCTGCTGGTATGGCGTTGAATAACCACCCATGATGTCGCCAACAAACTGGAACGCAGGGTTCTTACCGGTCTGGTATGCGCCGCCGGTAAAGTCACAGTCCAGAATGCCTGTCGCAGCCGCGTCGAATGTTTCAACAGACTTAACAACAGCGGAAGAGTAGAACATTTCAACCTGAATATCGCCACCAGACATTGTCTCAATGTTGTCGATAAACTCTGCAGCCAGCTTACCAGAAACCGCTTCGGGTCCATGGTGTGTTTGAATACGTAGTTTTGTAACTTCTGCCGTTGCAACGGAACCTGCCAGAATTGCGGCGGCCCCAACCGCCATAGCGGTATATTTCAAGGTTTTCATCGGTATCCTCCCGGTTATCGGTTTCACTAGCCGCCACGGAATGTGTCTTCCGCCACTTCAGGCTACGTAGAGTGAGCCTAGCGACGACTGCTTGGTATGCCAAACAAAAAGTTGAAATTTTTAGAAATCTTGAACATTTCTTGTTTTCGAAAATTTTCGATCTATGGTTGGGAGCACGAGTCAACCAGGAAAACTAACATGCGGACCGATACAAACGAGATCTACGTTGACCTGCAACGCAAGCTCGTTACTGCGCAACTTGAGCCCGGCACAAAACTAAAACCGAACGATCTTCAGGGCGAGTACGGGTGTTCCTCAAACACCGTTAGAGACGTGTTATTGCGTCTTTCAAAGGTTGGATTGGTCGAATTTGAGATGCAACGAGGGTTCCGGGCAAAGGCTTCAACACCTGAAATGCGCCGTGACGTCACCAAGTTCCGCATCCTGATTGAACAAGAGGGCGCCGCGCTTTCGATGAAGAATGGGGGCGTCCAATGGGAGGCTAAACTGTCTGCGGCCCATCACCAGCTTAGCCACATTGAAACCCAGATCGAGCGCACCAATGATGTGCTGCGCTACATGGATTTATGGTCAGACGCCGAAGAGAATTTTCACGAAACCCTGATTTCTGGATGCGAATCGCCCCTGCTGCGCGAGACTTATTCAAACGTCTATGCTCAATTCCGTCAGCAGATGATTAGCCAAGAGCGAAATTTCGGGTCAAATTACTTTCGGTCGATCATCATCGAACATCAGGCAATTTTGGACGCAGCTTTGGACCGTGATGTCGAAGCCTGTCGCCAGAGCATATATGACCATCTGAAACGCAATCTTTGATTCTTGCCCCAAAAGACGGACATTGCAGCAATCACAAATCTGGATTAAACTTGAACGATTGCAAAATGTGTTCGCGTGACCAATACTTTAGTTGAGTGAATTTGATAGCCGGCAAGATTTAGCCCGGGAATTCCAAAAGATGGGATTAAAGATGGTTAATAGGTTAAGAATTTTCGCGTCTTCCGCGATTGTGGTCTTGGTTGGCGTCACAGTTGCGCATGCCGAAAGCAACAGCTTTATGTCGCCGATGGGGCCGATCGCTGCAGAGCAAAAGGCGCACTTTTTGAAAATTATCGCCATCACGATGATTGCGATAATCCCGGTTTTTGTTCTGCTGCCGTTCATCCTGCTGAAATACCGGCGCAGCAAAAAGTCCGTGGACTATCGGCCGAACTGGGGATTCTCGCTGCCACTGGAAATCACGATGTGGTCTATACCCATTGCTATTATTCTGGTGCTTTCTTTTGCTGTCTGGAAAGCCACGCACGCGCTTGACCCTTATGCTGCGATAAAAAGCGATAATCCAACCATCAACGTTCAGGTAGTCGGGCTGGATTGGAAATGGTTGTTTCTCTACCCTGACCTGGGGATCGGGTCAGTGGGTGAATTGGCCTTTCCCGTCGATCATCCGGTTTCGATGACGCTGACCACAGATACGGTGATGCAATCCTTTATGATTTCGGCACTCGCAGGGCAGATCTATGCGATGGCTGGCATGACGACCAAACTGAATGTCATCGCCTCAGAACCCGGGCAAATGCAGGGTGAGAACACGCAATACAATGGCGCTGGATTTACCGGCCAGAAATTTGTCGCCAATGCTATGGAGCCAGCCGATTTTGAGAACTGGGTGCAAGCTGTCAAAAGTAATGGCATTGCCTTGGATGCCGACTCTTATGCCGTTCTCTCCAAACAAAGCACCCGAGCTGAGGCTCATGCCGAACTGGCCACGGCGGACATGCCAAAAGACATGATCTATTTCACGCTTAGCGACACAAAGTTGTTTGACGGCATCGTGCACAAATATCACGGCGGGATGGACGGTCAGACCGAAATTAGCCAAGAGGTTTCCCAATGAACCAGACCCATTCAGATTTGCTGGGCCGGTTGAACCTGGACTCTTTGCCAATTACGGCGCTGATCAAGAACCCTGGAACCAATGAAATCGTCGCCAATGTCGCCGGACTGGTGATGCTTGTTGGCGTGCTTGTCGTTTTGTTTATCCTGACAAAATTTCGCCTTTGGAGGCCATTGTGGTCCGACTGGCTGACCTCAACCGATCACAAGAAAATCGGCATCATGTATGTGGTCTTTGGCATTATGATGCTGGCCCGCGGCGTAATCGAGGGCGTAGTCATGCGGGCGCAACAGGCCATGGGAGCGGGAAGCGGGTTTCTGGAACCTGACCACTTTGCGCAGTTGTTCAGTACGCATGGCACGATCATGGTTTTCTTCGTCGCGGTGCCTTTTGTTCTTGGCTACATCAATTTCGTTATGCCGCTTCAAATCGGCGCGCGCGATGTTGCGTTTCCGGTGATGAATCAGATCAGTCTGGGACTGACGGTTGCGGCTGGCATGATACTGATGGTGTCCCTTGTTGTGGGCGAGTTTTCAACTGGCGGCTGGACGGCCTATCCACCTTATACAGGCGCGCGGTTCAATCCCGGAGTTGGCCCGGACTATTGGATATGGGCCATTGTTGTTTCAGGCGTCGGGACCACCCTGAGCGGTATCAATTTTGCGGTAACGATCTACAAGATGCGTGCCCCCGGAATGCTTCTTTCGCGGATGCCGCTGTTCTGCTGGACGGTGATTTGTAGTTCGATCCTGATCATTTTTGCAATGCCACCGCTAAGTGTGGCGGCCCTTTTGCTAGGTGCTGATCGCTATATGGACTTTCACTTTTTCACCAACGATCTTGGTGGCAACATGATGAACTATGCCAACCTGTTCTGGCTGTTCGGCCACCCCGAAGTTTATTTGTTGGTGCTGCCAGTCTATGGCATGTATTCCGAAATCGTTTCAACATATTCGGCCAAACGGTTGTACGGATACTTGTCGCTGGTCATCGCAACCATGAGCATCGCGGTGTTGTCGTTTACCGTCTGGCTGCACCACTTTTTCACCATGGGTCAAAGCGCGTTGATCAATGCTGTTTTTGGCATCGCCACGATGCTGATCGCAATCCCGACGGGTGTTAAGGTCTATGACTGGATGGCAACGATGTATCGTGGGCGCATTCGTTTCAATGTGCCGATGATCTATTTGGTTGGGTTTTTGATCCTGTTTGTGATCGGCGGATTGACCGGGGTCATTCTGGCAAGCCCAACGGTTGATTTTCAGGTGCATAACACGTTGTTTCTGGTGGCACATTTCCACAACGTGCTGATCCCCGGCGTGTTGTTTGGATTGCTGGCCGGCTATAACTACTGGTTCCCCAAAGCGTTTGGATTCCGGCTGAACGAAAGACTGGGCAAGCTGACAGCCTATTTGTGGATTGTCGGGTTCATGATCACATTCTTGCCGCTTTACGTGGTGGGTCTGATGGGCATGCCGCGGCGATCTTATAGCTATACCGATACAGAATTCGTGCCCTGGCTGGTTCTTGCGTTCATCGGCGCGCTGATGATCCTTTCGGCGCTGCTTGTGTTTCTGGAACAACTGCGTGTCAGTATACGGGACCGCGACCAAAACCGGGTTCCGTTTGGCGATCCTTGGGACGCTCGCACCTTGGAGTGGTCCATTTCGGCCCCACCTCCCGAATACAACTTTGCCATAATTCCCACCGTCACCAAACGTGATGCCTTTGCCGAAGCCAAGATTACCGGTCAGGCTTATGGGTCAGATGATGCCTATGAAGACATTAAGCTGCCTAAAAACACGCCGGTCGGCATCATGCTTTGTGTCCTGAGCGGCGTTTGGATGTTTGCATTGGTCTGGTGGATCTGGTGGCTGGTTGCGCTTGTCACTGCTTTGATCTTTCTGCTGGTGATCGGCTGGAGCTTTTTTGTAGACAACGAGCGTGTGATCCCGGCCGCGCAAGTCCGGCAAGAGCATCAGGCATGGCTGGCCAAGCTAAAGGCAACACCGCCAGTTGATCGTGACAAAGAATTCAGCCCGGAGAACCTTGGTTATGCCAAGACTGAATTGGCAGGGGACGCATGAGCATGAGACATCGCTATCGCCATCCGGGATTGAACCTGACGGATACACCAGACGAACATCTGGCCAAAAACGAGACCACAATTTTCGGGTTCTGGGTCTTTTTGATGAGCGATCTGATCTTTTTCGGACTGATGTTCGCCATCTACATTACATCAATTGGTGCAACAGCAGGCGGCCCCAGGCCACACGAACTGTTTGATTTCACCAGTCTGGCTATTCAGACGGTGCTTCTTTTAACCAGCAGCCTGACCGTGGGCTTTGCGTCGCTTGTGCTGAAATTCGACGCAAAATCTGGCAACCTGATAGTGTGGTTGCTGGTAACTCTGTTGCTTGGGCTGGGGTTCCTGTTTTTTGAAATTCGCGATTTCATCGAAATTGCTGCAAAAGGCGGTGTTCCTTCGCGCAGCGGCTATCTTTCGGCGTTTTATGGATTGGTTTTGCTGCACGGGCTACACGTTGCCATGGGTTGTTTGTGGCTGGTCGTCATTATGATCCAAATCCAGGTGTTTGGGCTGATAAATGTCGTGACAACGCGCCTTATCAGATTTGCATTGTTCTGGCATTTCCTTGATCTGATCTGGATCGGTATCTTTTCGGTCGTCTTTTTCGGAGGATTGCACTTTGGATAACAAAACCAAATACCAGCGCGATTTACGATTTTATCTGACCGGGTTTATCCTGTCTCTGGCACTGACGGGTATGGCGTTCTGGGCGGCACTTGGTACTACTCTCAGCTCTGGCAAGATCATGGCGGTCGTCGGTGTTCTGGGTATTGTGCAGCTTGTCGTGCAACTGCGGTACTTTCTTCACATCAACGCCAGAAAACAAAAACGGGAAGACTTTGATCTGATCTTGTTCTCGACACTTGTTCTGCTGATTATCGTGTTGGGGACCGTCTGGATTATGGGAAATCTGTCGATTAGAATGCACACCGTATAGGGATTATGCCATGTCTTTTTCTGAGGCACCGGTCCCTGCATCACGGTTTTCCCGGCTGATCTCTCATCCGGTATTCCGTATCGCTATCCCGTTGGTTATCGCAGGAATTTCAATTTCTGTGCTTCATTTTCTGGCAACGCACGTCAAATGGAGTGACGTAAAAGTCGATGTGATAGCAACACCAGACATCTCATTGTTTTGGGCGGTTGTTGCTACGTTTGTAAGCTTTGTCGGAATGGCCCTGTACGATGTGATTGCTGTTGATAACATTGCCAAAGGAAAAATACCGTTGCGGATTGCCGCTATGGCTGGGGCATGTGGGTATGCAGTTTCCAACGTTCTTGGGTTTGCCTATCTCACAGGCACGGCGGTGCGCTACCGTGCTTATGCCTCTGTTGTGTCTGATATCACCTTGGTGGCGGGCGTGATGGCAACATCCTGGATTGCGTTCTGGATGGGTATGATTCTAGTGCTTGGCGTTTTGCTGACGTTTCACCCCGCTGGGCTAAGCACCGTCATTGACATAGGCGTAGGAACAGAAACTGCCATTGGGCTGGCGCTGTTGGCGTTGGTTGTGATGGTATTCATCTGGCTGGCGACCGGCCAACGCCGGATGTCGCTGCATGGGGAAGGGTTTAACCTACCTGGTCTTAAATCATCAGGGCTGCTGACCGGGGCCGCGATGATAGATATCGTTGCCGCGGCAATGACTTTATATGTGTTGATGCCGGCCGATCTAAGCCAGAGTTTCCCCTATTTCTTTGTCGTTTATATTGCCGCAACCGGATTGGGCATACTAAGCCACTCACCAGCCGGGCTTGGCGTATTCGAGGCAGTTATCATCGCAGCACTTGGTGGCACGGGTCGATCCGATGTTCTGGCAGCGCTGCTGCTATATCGCGCGATTTACACGTTCCTGCCGTTTCTTCTAGTTTCTCTTGGCCTTGCAAGTGTTTGGGCATTCACAAGCAAACATCACATCGGAGCTGCTGCATCGTGGGCCTATCGCCTGACCCGCCCGATTGTTCCAATGATTGCTGCCGGAATTTCCCTGATTGCGGGCATGACGCTTTTGATATCCGGAACGCTTCCGACCGATGTTGGCGCCTTCCGCATTCTTAGCAATGTGCTTCCGCTGTCCTTTATCGAAGCCTCTCATCTGATCGGCAGCGTTACAGGATTGCTTTTGATTGTCATTTCGCGCGGGCTTTACCGCAAACTTTATCGGGCCTGGGTCGTGACGCTTGGACTTATGGCAATCGGACTGGTTGCGACCCTGATCAAAGAACCGGGCTGGGTTGAAACCATATCCCTGATCACGTCCTTTGCGATTTTGGCGCTGTTCAGATCAGCATTCTATCGCGTTGACGGCGCATCTGTTTTCCAGTTGAACAGCACATGGATCGTAAGTGTTCTCATCCTGTTTGCCGTTGTGGTCTGGTTCGGATTTTTTGCCTACTCGCACGTGGCATACAAAGACGAACTTTGGTGGAGCTTTGCACTGGATGGCAACGCCTCGCGGTTCTTGCGCGCCTCATTGGTAGGCGCCATCGTACTTGCCGTTATCTGTTTCAACTCGATTATGAACAACCGCACTGAACTGATTCAGGCCGAACCCATTCCTGATTTGGTTAGAACTTTGGTTGCCCAAAGCGAAGATGCCGATGCGCAGATTACCCTGACCGGGGATAAGGCGTTCCTGATAGCAGAAGATGAAAGTGCGTATTTGGCTTATGCCGATACGGGGTCTTCGCTGGTTTCCTTTGGCGATCCGGTTGGCGATCCAGAGGCGGGGACACAATTGATCTGGAGGTTGCGCGAACAGGCTGACAAAGCTGGGCGGCGCGTTGCCTTTTATTCCGTTTCATCGGCATTCATTCCAACATATCTGGATCTTGGTCTGTCGATTATCAAAATTGGTGAAGTCGCCCGCGTTGATCTGAGTTCATTCAGCCTGGACGGGTCGTCCAGAAAAAGGTTCCGTCAGGCCAGAAACCGCGCCATTCGTGAAGGAATTCAATACGAAGTCATTCCAGCGGCAGAAATCACAAAATACCTTCCTGAACTGCGTGAGATTTCGGACGCCTGGCTTGAGTCTAAACACGGGACCGAAAAGGCCTTTTCCCTGGGAGCCTTTTCAACCGAATACAATTCGCATTTTGATCACGCGGTGCTGCGCAACGGTGAGTCCGGTGAAATCATCGCGTTTGCAAATCTGTTTAAAAGTGGCAATCACAACGAACTGTCAATCGACCTGATGCGCCACATTCCGGGTGGTCCAAGTTTTGTGATGGATGCTCTTTTTGCCGAGATGATGGTTTGGGGGTCAGAGCAGGGGTTCCATTGGTTCTCGCTTGGGGCAGCACCGTTTTCGGGCCTGGAAAACCATCAGCTTGCATCGCTGTGGAACCGGATTGGCGGGTTCGCATATGAGCACGGCGAACGGCTCTACAACTTTGAAGGATTGCGCGCGTTCAAGCAGAAATTTGATCCGGACTGGTCACCAAATTACTTGGCCTGTGCCGGTGGAATGGCTGTGCCACATATAGTTTATGAGGTGAACGTGCTGATTTCTGGCGGAATCAAGGGCCTGATAAAGTAACATCAAAGCCCGTCACTCTTGTGCCTCTTCAGGTGTTGGCTTTGTCTGTGGTTTAATGAGTAAGAAGCTGGCAACGGCGGTAACAACACTGACAGTGGCAATGAACAATACTCCCCAGACCACCTCTTTTGAGTGAGCAACTCCGGCAAGCGACACTGACAGGGCAACAAAAAGCAGTACGGACAAACTTCTGGAAATCGCATTTCCCGTCACACGCTGATCAGGTGGGGCGACGTTCATGAAATACAGGCTTCTAGCGCCATGCAGACCTATTATTGCAATTGTCGCCACAAACAGGGCAGCTGAGTGAACATGAATCCGGTTATCAAGATGCAGAAGATGGACCAGAACAAGGCTGATACAAGCGGCCGCTGCCAAAAGCGAGCCTGTCACCAGGACCATTCGGTCTGATCGCCGGTTCAAAATCCGCCACAATGGTGCGGCAACGACCAACCCCGCGGCCGAGGAAATAATGAGCCATGTCAGCCCATGCTCCGAGCCGTGATGCGTTTCTGCGGCAAGCAACGCCAGAAATGGTACACTTAGCGACGTCCCAGCGATCAGAAATCTGACCACCAGAAATTTCCGAAACCAGCGTTGTTTCATCAACTGACGCGCGGAAGTGATAAATGCCCTTATTGGGTTGGCTGTGTGCAGGACATTTTTGTCGTCGGCTGCTGGCGTGGTACCGGGATCGCGAACCGCATACATTGACATGCCAGAGATGACAAAACAGGCGACCGCAATGGCGAGAATTGCAAGGTGCCGGTCAAAAGCATTATTATCCTTTAGCAACGTGTGCGCAGTCAGGGCCAGGACGATGGCAGCAATCCCTCCTAACGCGTTTTGCGTATAATACATCGGCATGCGGACCGAGGAATAAACGTTGCGGCTCATAAAATCGGTGAGCACCAATGAAACAAGTTCACCAACCACTCCTATGACGAAAATCGCCAGGACAAGGACAATCGAGACCACCAAAGTGGACCCATAGGCCGCCGCGACAACCACCAACAGGAATGCAAGTCCATTAGCCATGCTTGCGTAGACGATCACATTTTTCTTCTTTGATACACGCGCGGCAATATTTGACAAAAATATGTCAGTTACCATACTGGCCCCCACCCTGATCGAAACCAGAGCTCCTGCCAGAAACATCGGAAGCTCTAACGCAAGCGCAAAATATGCCAGAACTATTCCCGGACTTGCCAAGGTCCAGGCCGTTACTGACAAAGCACCAGAACCGTTTAGAAAGGGTATATTTACCTTCGGAGATTCAGCCTGCATTTCAGTCATTCGTATTTCCTTGCGAAGACATATTCGTACCAAAGGCAAGTCGCGCCAACCCGAGAACCTGAGACCAACTTTATCGCATCAATAATATAACCTGACAACTATGTGAATCGGCGGCGGCGGGCTGCAATACCCTTCACGCAGATGGACCTGTTGCAGTTCTTACACTAACCTTTGGGAACGACCCGATTGGGGCTACGAACTTTGATCAAAGCCTTGTTGTAGACGTATTAGGGTCAAACGGTGTAGGGAGTTTACGTGTGTTACCTTGGCTTAAGACAGTTGCCGCCGTATTCGTTGGCCTGATCGGATTTGCACTGGTTTTTGCTTGGCTGCTGTTGTCCTCATCACTTTTGGAAGGGCTCCGCGGCAACCTGACCGCGCGGGTTCTTAGCAACAAGTTGGGGCAAAATCTTGAGATAATTGGCGGCGTACGTATAGATCTTGGTTCGACGTTGCATGTGGTGACCCAGGGGTTGGTGTTACCCAGCCAAATGACCGATATCAATCTGGCTGAAATCGAACTGCTGGAATTTGACCTGGTTCTGGCCGATTTGCTAAAGCGTCGTATCAACCTGTCTGACCTGCGTGTCGATGGTGCCAAAATCAAACTTATCTCTCACAAAGATGGAACATCGTCCTGGTCGACAATTGAAAGGGACGCTGAGGCAAACAAATCGTCAGCCCGCACCAAAGGTGGCACCCCAAACGTAATGAGCTTTCTTGCAGGGCAAGACATTCAATTCTCAAATTCAGACATACTCTATCAGGACGCGCGGAATGGTCTGGATCTTGATCTGCTTATGTCGTCGTTTGAGCTGAGCAAGCAGGATATTTCGACCCCGATTGTTCTGAACGGAACTGGTACCATGAATGGACAGGAATTGACCCTAAGCGGGAATCTTTCACCGAAACAGGCGTTCAGTGTGACAGCAGAATTTAGCCAGATCAGCGCAAAGTTTGACGGCACGCCGGCCCCTGAAGGGTATGATGCAGGGTTTGCAATCGCCATTTCGCTGGAGATTGAAGAATTTGCCCAACTGCTTGAGGTGTTCAAGCTTGAGAAATCAATAACGGGTACCGGGCATATTAAGGCGGTTTTCAAAAAATCAGATGGCATAGCGCAGATTGATGATGTGGATATTTCTGCCAACCTGGATACCGGGCAAAGCGTCATAGTGACTGGGAAAATCGGGAAGCTTGGCGATGCATCAAGTGTCACAGTTGATACGCGCATTCGCCTGTATCCCGAGGACAAAGAACCCGCCGCGACCAAGATGCTGCGGGACCTGAAATTACTTGCTGTCGACATGCAGTTGACTGCCGTTCCGGACGCGCCATCGAAACGCAGAATGGTGATCCGGACCAATGGTTTTGTCATGGATATTAGCGGGGTCGGCCCACCCCCTATCCAGTTTTCTGAAATATCGCGCACCCCGAACGGGCTTTTGAAAATCGGCAAAGCGGTGCTGCGAATTGGCCCGCCCGAGGCGAACTTTGCCGTTCTTGAGGGGGTGATCGGAGATGCATTAAAGCTGCAGGAAATTGACATCGAAGGCACTTTGGCGTTGCCCGTGGCAACCCTGATCCCCCCAATCTTTTCCCAGGATTCGGATGTGCTGGGGCTGGTTACCGGTGGCTTTAGATTGATCGGCAGTGGCACTGAATTGAGACTGTCGAACCTGAAAGCTAGTGCGACAGACACTGATTTGTGGACGTTGACAGCCACCGGCTCGATCAAGAACGTACTTAAACTTAGCGGTGTCGCGCTGGATTTAGAGGCCGATGTCCCGTCCGGCGCAAAACTGCTGGAGGCCATGAGCCTTGAACCGATTGAAACTGGTCCTTTGGAAGTGACGACGAAACTGTCGAGTGAGGGAAAGGTATGGGATTCCGATGTGACGATTACCATCGGACAATCTCAGATACACATAGACCTTGATGCCGGTCTTGATACCTCTCCCCCAGTTGTTCGAGGCAAGATTGAAAGCGATCTGATCGAAGTTGACCAGATGCGCAATATCATAAAAGCATCGTTGCAAATGCGAAAGCTCAACAAAAAAGAAAAGGCCGCGGCCAGTGAAAAATCATCTGATGTTGAGAGCGACGAAAACGCAGAACAGACAGACGCCACACCATCAGAATCCACGGATGAGGATAACTCTGATACCGCGAGCGATCCAAAGGAAACAGGCCCGTTTCGTGACGTGACCCTAAGACCTATCGGTCAGGAAATTCTTTTGTCTGGCATGGATATGGATATTGATATCGATTTTCACAAAATTGTTGGAGAAGAACATACCAGCAGTTTGACAACTGAGATGGTGATGAAAGATGGCGAGGCACAATTCGGTCCGATGAAGCTGGAATATGGCAATGCGCATTTTGACATTACCGGGACAATGGATCTGAATAATGAGCCCAAACTGCTGAAACTGAAGGGGTCTACCGGCGGATGGAGTTTTGCCAAAATCCTGCACGAGTTGAAGTTCAAAAAACGGGCCAGCGGTGCTCTGGGTGCCGATTTCGATATTGCCGGTCACCACAGTTCCGTTGAGGATTTTCTCGCGACCATAAGCGGTGCCACCACAGTCCATATGAGAAACGGCAGCGTTGATTCTCAGTTGTTGGATTTGGCCGGTTTGGGCGTCATTCCCTGGCTATTTACCAAAAAGCGTGGACCAACGGTACCAATCGTCTGTATCCGCGCGCCAATTTACATGAAGAATGGCGTCGTAACCACAAAACAGACCGTGGTGGAAACCGATCATGTACAACTTGTAGTGGTTGGTGATGTGAATCTGCGGAACAAGACGCTTGATATCACCGGGCAGCCTCGCAAGATCGGAAAGCCGCTTTCGCGTAGCCCGTGGCCGTTTACCCTTGTTGGACCACTCGCCAAACCGAAGGTCAAACTCAAAGACGGGCCACGCCGTTTGAAACGTTCGGATGGAGCAAATATCATGCCCGAAAAACGCAAGTTGTGTGTTCCGGATATTTTGCAGTTGAAGTAAGCCAATGTGTAAGATCGCTTTACGGAAGCCACAAAGCGGATCTTCGGGAAAATCGGTAGGCTGGCATCCATTCGCTTGCAAGGCGTTTTCAATTCGACGAAATGCGACAGTTCGAGTAGACCCTAAAGAAACAAGAGGGTATTTGACCGGGAAGAGAATCGCGAACCGACAGCTGGTTGGCGCAACACAATCCACCTGATAAGCGTCGGGGCTAACATACGACTCAGGAGGCTTAGGGTAGGGTGTCGATTTTCAAGGAACATAACATCAGTCTGGGCCGAAAAGGATTGCGAGAGGTACTAAGAGTAATACGTGATCTGATCGGTCTGTATCATCACTCAAAATACAGACTGATACAGCGCCACTATGACAAAAATTGGCCAAGTCAGATACAAGTAACCGAAGGGGCTATCAGCCTTACAAACAAAATCGCAATTCTCGTGCTGTTTCAGCCTGACGAACTTCGCAAAAGCACAATCGAAACCTGTACGCATTTAACATCGCGTGGATACGCCGTTCTTGCAGTATCCAACACGCAGATGACAGACGACTCTCGACAACGCCTGAGTAAGGTTGTGTACCAAATATGTGAGAGACCGAATTATGGATATGACGCCGGTGCCTATCGCGACGGAGTTTGGATGCTGCGGCAGAATAACCTGAAACCGGACCACCTTATCTTGCTAAATGATAGCGTTTGGTTTCCATTGACCCCCGACAACGACTCGATCGAACGTCTGGAAAAACAGGTAGGTATGTTTGGGGGGCTTGTCCGGAAAACGAACAACAAATTGGACATGAAGAGACAAAAGGAAACATCGGGATTTATCGAAGCATACTTTTATCACGTCAACTTAACAAAGGACCCTTCAAGGGAATTGTGGGCTCGATTTTGGGATCAGCTGAAACTGACGACAGGCAGAAAGCATCTTAAAGAAGATAGGGTGTCAATATTTCTTTCCCGCGCTGGAGTTGAAAATACTGCGCTCGGTTCGCGATATAGCTTTCTTCGTGAAATGGAAAGATTGCCAACAAGTGAAATTCGCAAAGTACTGCATTACGCAGCCTACTCAAACCCAACCAGATCAGAAGAAGGCGCGGCCCTCTGCAAAGAAGGCGACTGTGGCGTATGGAGAGAAAAGGCGTTGCTACACATCCGAGAAACTGTTGCACGATATCCTTTCTACGCATCATTTATCTACGGCTCCGAAAAAATATTTGGCTTAGGTTTCCTTAAAAGAAAAAACTCACCTCTCCATCACAAAGCACATAAGAAGTACCTAAAGGCAGTCAGGGCTGGCGATCTTCCAGCGCCAACCGATATTGTGTTGTCAGAATTAGAGGAAATCTGTGGTGAACATCGTGAAACGGAGGAACCTACATTCCATCACGGCCAAGGAACGATGAAAGATATTCATGAAACTATTTAAATCAAAATCCGCAAAACAAGAAATATCCCAATTGGAATTGACTCCCTCAAACGAGCCGGGAGCCGAATCTGGACTGGCCTTTGTAGCAATTGTAAAAGATGAAGCCGATTCTATTATTGAGTGGATTCAATTCCATCTTGCTGCGGGTGTCGACCACTTTTTCTTTTATGATGATGGTTCCAATGATGAAACAGTTACAAATATTCGTAAAACCTTATCCATGGATAAGTATACATTAACTCCCTGGAAACAGAGGCTAAAGGACGCGAAGAGTCCAAAGACGATT
>PIVL01000672.1 GCA_003354145.1 Paracoccaceae bacterium | reverse complement strand
GAGCACGCGCGAGACTGCGCCGGTGTCCTCGCGACGTCTCGGGGCAGCGCCGGTTGGTATGCGCGGTCGAGCAGTGCGGGCGCCCGTCCCAGCAGCGAGCGGCCGATGGTACGTCGTTGTGCAAGCGCCACATGCGACTGGCCACGAGTGGCTACGCGAGAGCTACGGGCGCCTCGCGAGCCGAGCTGGTATTATGCGGAGCACGGCGTCGAGCCCGATGCGCCGAGCACATGTGCGAGATGCGCGGCCAGAAGCGCGCGGCCGACGGCACCATGCGCTGTAAGCGCCATCATGCGGCTCTTACGTCGTCGCATCGCGAGCCTCTCTACACTCGGCTGATAGTGGTGGCCACGGACCGTCGGCAGCGACCGTGCGTCGTGCCCGGCTGCCGGCACGCCGCCGCGCATCGGTACAGCAACACAGACGGTGCCGTGCTGCTCCTCTGCGACACGCACCATCGCCGACCGTTGGCTCTGGCCTTCTACACCGAGCTCGTGCTGGGCACGCCATCTGGCAGCGCTCCGCGCATACTCTGCGACCTCGCCGCGACCGCCTCCCTCCGCCGCAGGCTGCGTTTGAGGCGTAAGACGACGCCTCTGACCCGGTTTGCTTGCGCCACCATTGACCCGGTACGAGGCCGATGCGGCATCCGGGCGTGCGACTTTGTATGCGGCGTCGGTCTGTGCCGTTACCACTACCGTCGTTTCGCGCTCGGCGAGTGCGCGGCCGTGGGAGACTTCTCGACGGCGTCTGGACCGGGTGCGGACGCCGTCGGCATTGGCGGCCTGGACAAGCTATGTGTGCGGTGCGGTGCGCGGATGTTTGCTGGCGAGCGCGTGCTTGGCCGTCCGCGCGGCCTGAGCCGTGCGGCGTTTGAGGCGCTATGGCGCCGCCGTGGCATGCCGCTCGACGCGATCGGTACTCGCGCCATGCTGGAGGAATACCGCTACCATTTCACGCTCTGCTGCGAGGACGGGCGTGTGCTTGTGCACGGGGGCGGCCGGCCGCCACCCGCCGGTCTGCTCGCTGAGCTTTTCTCGGGGCGCGACATCAGGGCGCGCGTCTTCAAACGCGATATCAGAATATACAACAGCATGTTGGCGTTCACGTCGTTCGGCGCGAAAGTACTGCCGGAGACTGCCATACTCGGCCGCGGTCCGCCCACGTGCATCGTTCACGGGCAGGTCTACCACTACAGCCATCGCTTGCCGTTGGGCGCCCAGCCGCCCGAGGATGCGAGGTACATGCAGTTGTAC
>PIVL01000671.1 GCA_003354145.1 Paracoccaceae bacterium | reverse complement strand
CGGTCTTGCCGACCTGCGACGCTATCTGGACGGTTTGTGGGGCGATGTGCTGACGAATTTCGCCAAAGACATTGCAAAGGAACTCCCAAATGATTGATCCCCAAATGACTGATCCTATTGTCAAAACCGTGACTGTCGCCGTACCAGTTGCGCGCGCGTTCGAGGTCTTTACCAGCCACATTGCGCGTTGGTGGCCGGGCCATGATCATTCAGTGTCGGCTAGCCAGGGAGAAAAGCCGCAAGACGTTGTTCTTGAACAGAAGTCGGGTGGGGCGATCTATGAAATTCAGCCCAATGGGGCGCGTTCCGATTGGGGCGTGGTTCAGGACTGGACGCCACCTGACGGGTTTTCGATGACATGGCATCCGGGCGGCACGGCAGAAAGGGCGACGCTTGTGGCGCTGGAATTTCAGGCGGTGGATGAGGGGACCAAAGTCACATTAACCCACACCGGATGGGAGATTTTGGGTGATGCGGCGTCAGAAACTGCGCAAGGATATTCCGCCGGGTGGGATTATGTTCTGGGGGATTGTTTTGGCAATGCGTTCTGATCCGCAGGTTTGGCCCCTCCCGTAGTTGGGAAGGGCCAGAGAGTTTAGTTCTTGGATTTGTCGACCATTTTGCCAGCCGAAATCCATGGCATCATGCCGCGCAGGGTTTCGCCCGTTGCTTCGATCTGATGCTCGTCGTTGTTGCGGCGGGTGGCTTTGAAAGATGGCTGACCAACAGCGTTTTCCAGCATGAAATCACGCACAAATTTACCGCTTTGGATATCGTTCAGAACCGCTTTCATCCGGGCCTTTGTTTCGTCGTACGGCAGGATGCGAGGGCCGGAAACATATTCGCCGTATTCAGCGGTGTTGCTGATCGAGTAGTTCATGTTGGCTATGCCGCCTTCATAAATCAGATCAACGATCAATTTGACCTCGTGCAGGCACTCGAAATAGGCCATTTCCGGCGCGTATCCGGCCTCGACCAGTGTTTCAAAGCCCATGCGGATCAATTCTACCAGACCGCCACACAGAACCGCCTGTTCACCGAACAGATCAGTTTCGCATTCTTCGCGGAAGTTGGTTTCGATGATGCCGGAGCGGCCGCCACCAATGGCGGAACAATAGGACAGGCCCAGTTCCAGCGCCTTGCCGGATGCGTCGTTGTCGACAGCCACAAGGCAAGGAACGCCACCACCTTTGGCATATTCGCCGCGCACGGTGTGGCCAGGACCCTTGGGGGCCATCATGATCACGTCAACGCCGGG
>PIVL01000670.1 GCA_003354145.1 Paracoccaceae bacterium | reverse complement strand
GAGAAGGTCTACGACTATATCGACACGATGCGCGGCGTTGACGCCTTCCTCAAAGGCATGCCCGGCGCTTCCATCTACGGTCTCGTCACCGGCATTGAAAGCACCGGCGCCGTGGAAGCCCACGAGGTCATCATTTTTGACAAACTCGGGGACTCCAAGCCGCTCTATCTGACCCTGAACACCTCCACTTTGTATATCATGCCGACCCTCGACCTCGAGCGGGACGGACCCACTGTGCTGGAGGTGCCTTCAGGATTGCTCGGCGCAATCAACGACGCATGGTTCCGCTACCTGGAGGACATTGGTCCAGCAGGCCCGGACAAAGGCAAGGGGGGGAAATACCTTGTACTCCCACCGGATTACGAAGGCGAGGTTCCGGAAGGTTACTTCGTTGTCCGCCCCAAGACCTACAGCAACTGGGTATTGTTGCGCACGTCGATCGCGGACGGCCTTGATGTAGCGGTGAAGCGCGTCAAAGATAACATGCGTGTCTACCCGCTGTCGAAGATCAACAACCCACCCAAGATGAAATGGGTCAGTGGATCGGGCAGATCGTTCAACACTGTACACGCCAACAACTTCAAGTTCTACGAAGAAGTGAACGCCGTCATCCAGAAAGAGCCTCTCGACATGCTCGACCCAGAGACCCGTGGCCTGCTGGCGTCCATCGGGATCGAAAAGGGCAAGCCCTTCAAACCCGATGCCCGCATGAAGAAGATCCTCAAAGACGCGGTGGCCATCGGCAACGCTACGGCCCGTTCGATTGTCTGGTATCCCCGCACCGACAGTTTGATGAAGGGAATCCGAATATATCCCGACACCGACAGCGCCTGGATTATGGGCTTTCTCAACAAGAACGTGTTCTTCAACGGCGAGGACGGCATGACCATGAACTCAGACGCGCGGGTCATGTTTCACTACCCATACACCGTGGTGACGCCGGCCATGGCGGTTACGAAAGCTGGAGCCGGGTCGGACTATGGGATTGCCTATGTCGACTCCAAGAAGCAGCCCCTTGATGGGGCGAAGACCTACAAACTCAACATACCGGCCAATCCGCCAGCCAAGGATTTCTGGGATTTGACCATGTATGACAACCAAACACGATCTCAGTTGCAGACCGGCCAGAAGTTCCCAACGGTTGGAAGCCAGACTGACGGCATCAAGAAGAACGACGATGGTTCGTTCGACATCTACTTCGGCCCCAAGGCGCCTGAAGGCTTCGAGAACAACTGGCTGGAGACCGTTCCCGGCAAGGG
>PIVL01000669.1 GCA_003354145.1 Paracoccaceae bacterium | reverse complement strand
CGGACAATCACCACGGCTGGTTTGTCCGAGTGGTTAATGGGGTTTACGATCTGACTGAGGAAGGGCGTGGGGTTTTGACAGAGGGGGGCAAGGTCGGTTGATCTTGTAAAAGGTGAAAGCCTGCTGTGCGGACAAAGTTGATGTTCGCTGGTGGGCGTGATCTCCATTAATGTTAGGCAGTACCTATTGCAATCAACCCTGAATTGCACTTAGTTATCGAGATGAGCATTGAGATTTCATCCATCGACATTTCCCATGTTAGGGGCTTTCGCAATGTTCTCGATACGGTCGCCAGAGAGCGAAAATTCTTACCTGCATTTGAGGCACCGCCGCCCTCAAGTGTTCACGATTTTGTTGAAAACAACATCCGTCTGAATCGGCCTCAATTTGTTGCGTTGGACGATGCAAAGGTTGTCGGATGGTGTGACATTCTCCAAAGAGAAGAACCAATTAGGCAGCATATTGGTGTTCTAGGTATCGGATTACTTCCAGATTATCGTTCGCAAGGGATTGGGCGCAGGATTTTGGCAACGACGCTCCAAGAGTCTGTGAGGCAGGGGCTGGTCAGAATTGAGTTGAAGGTCCGCGCTTCCAATGAAGCGGCAATACGTTTGTTTGAGTGGGCTGGCTTTAACTTTGAAGGCACTCTGAAGAACGACGTTCTCATGGATGGTCAATTTGAAAGCACCCATTGCATGGCTCTTTTTGCAACAGAGTTCGATTAACGGACTCGAACTTTTCGGGTTCAAAACGCTTACCTGACAATTTCGAGTGGTCTGTCAGCGCTGAGTGTTACCAAGTCGTCTCGGACAGGGGATGCCGATCAGGTGCGCCGCCCTATAAACTCGGTAACGATCTCGACGATCACCGGGGCAAGCAAAGGCGTAATGACATGGCCCATGCCTTCGATGGCATGATATTCGCTGTCTGATATTTGGGCGGCGATTTCAGCACCCAGATCCACCGGGATAAGCGTATCCTGAATGCCGTGGATCACCAAAGAGGGCAGGGTGACATTGCGCAATCCTGCGCGCCGGTCGGATGCATGGATGATCGACAGCGCCTGACTGTTGATGCCATCGGCTACGGCACCTCGGGCCTGGGCCCGCGAAACCGGGGTAGAGAAAGCAACCCGGATGATGCGGACAATCACCACGGCTGGTTTGTCCGAGTGGTTAATGGGGTTTACGATCTGACTGAGGAAGGGCGTGGGGTTTTGACAGAGGGGGGCAAGGTCGGTTGATCTTGTAAAAGGTGAAAG
>PIVL01000321.1 GCA_003354145.1 Paracoccaceae bacterium | reverse complement strand
ACGGCGCGCAGCCACGAATACTGCAATTGCTTAGAGCGCCAATGACTGGCCACATCCATCCAACGGGTTTTTAAGGATGGGAACGCGGGTTCGTCAGCGGCCTGTCTGGCAGCTGATGCCACGTCAAACAAAGTGCCATAGGCGTCAAAAACAACTGTTGTGATAGCCATGTCTTTCTCCTGTTTGGACGCAGAGTGACACAGCGCGCAAGCAGGTGAAAGGGTCGAACACCTAGATTGGAAAGCTCTAGTCTTCGCGGTACAATCTAATTCCTAATGCGATTTACCGGAATGCGGCTAGTTGGCATAGACAAGACGGTTGGTTTTTTGTGGGCAGCAGTCTCAGCCGCAGGAGTCGGCACGAAAGCAGACACTTTCGTGATCTCAATCGCAGCGGCTGGATCCGCTGTCGGCTGTGGCTCGTCAGACCTTACCGATGCCATCATGCCTTCGACCCGGTCCAAACCGGACTGTACATAAGTCGCCGCGCGTGGTTGCGACAACAACACGACCCCCATCATTGCTGCGGCAACCATCAGCATTACCCACATCGTCCAGCGCAACAAACGGGATGAGGATCTAGGCGCGTGCATATCTATACGCTGAGATTGGTCAATATGTTCCATAAATCCAATGTGTCGTCGGACTGTGGCGGCAAAATGGCGATACCGTGATTATGTTGTGCGGCTTTGACGCCTACAGGTACTCCGGTTGAGGCATCCCCAGAACATGGTATCCGCCGTCAACCCGGATGATTTCACCGCTGGTGCAAGCCCCGGCATCAGACACCAGATAAACTGCTGTTCCACCTACTGCCTCAAGGGTCGCATTGCCGCCCAAAGGCGCGTTCTGATCGGTGAATTTATAGGTTTTGCGCGCACCGCCAATGGCCGCACCCGCGAGTGTTTTCATAGGGCCGGGAGAGATTGCGTTGACGCGTATGCCTTCTGGCCCAAGATCATTGGCCAGATACCGCGTGGCGGATTCAAGCGCGGCTTTGGCCACGCCCATGACGTTATAATTTGGCACAACCCGGTTTGAGCCCTGATAAGTCAGGGTCAGCATGGTGCCGCCGTTGTCTTTCATTAACGGATAGGCTCGGCGGGCTACGTCGATAAAGGAATAGGCGCTGATATCCATCGAGTTCTTGAAATTCTCGCGGCTGGTATTGAGGAACCGGCCGGTCAGTTCGGCCTTGTCGGAAAACGCAATTGCATGCACCACAAAATCGATGGTTGGCCAGCGTGCCGCCAGTCCTTCAAACGCGGTGTCCAGCGAGGCATCGTCGGTCACATCGACATCGACCATGAAGTCAGACTCGACCGTTTCAGCCAGTGGGGCCAATCGCGATCCAAATGCCTCGCCTTGATAGGTAAAGGCCAGTTCGGCACCATTTTCGTGAAGCGCCTTGGCAATTCCCCAAGCAATGGAACGATTGTTGGCAACTCCCATCACCAGCCCACGTTTGCCTTTTAGCAGATCCGTTTTCATATCGCTCACCCGTGAAACTTTGAAAGGATCATTGATCCGTTGGTGCCACCAAAGCCGAAACTGTTGGTCATCACGCTGTCCAAGCCGGCGTTCTGCACGGTCTCAAGCGCAATCTCGGATGCATCCAGCGCCGGGTCGAGCGTTTCGACGTTGATCGAGCGGGCGATGAAATCATTGTCCAGCATCAGCAGGCTGAATATTGCCTCAAGAGCACCTGCGGCGCCTTGGGCGTGACCGGTCATTGACTTGGTCGAGCTGATTGGCGGTGTACTACCTTGTCCAAAGACACGGCGCACGGCTTCGACTTCACCTATATCGCCAACTGGCGTCGATGTGCCGTGTGCGTTGATATAACCGACTTTGCGACCTTCGGGCAGAGTATCCAAAGCCAGTCGCATCGCCCGCTCGCCGCCTTCACCAGACGGGGCGACCATGTCGTGCCCATCAGAGGTGGCGGCAAAGCCGGTGACTTCTGCATAGATTTTCGCACCACGGGCCTTGGCGTGTTCCAGTTCTTCCAGAACCAGAATGCCACCGCCGCCGGAAATTACGAACCCGTCGCGATTAGCGTCAAAGGCGCGGCTGGCCAACTGCGGTGTTTCGTTATATTTGCTGCTCATTGCACCCATGGCGTCAAACAGGCAGCTAAGGGTCCAGTCCAGTTCTTCACCGCCACCGGCAAACATGACGTCCTGCTTGCCCAGCATGATTTGCTCAGAAGCACTGCCGATACAGTGCAGGCTGGTGGAACAGGCCGAAGTGATGGAATAGTTGATACCCTTGATCTTATAGGCCGTCGACAGGTTGGCGCTGATGGTCGAGGACATACATTTAGGAACTGCAAATGGGCCAATCCGTTTGGGCGCGCCTTTTTCCAGCACAGTCTGATGTGCGACCAGCATCGCCGAAGTGGACGGGCCACCGGATCCGGCAATCAACCCGGTGCGCGGGTTGATGATATCGCTTTCTTCAAGCCCGGCATCGGCTATCGCCTGGCCCATAGCAATATAGGCATAGGCGGCACCCGGTCCCATGAACCGCAATGTGCGTTTGTCGATATGGTCGGCGGGGGTGATTTTCAGCGTTCCCGCGACCTGACTGCGAAAGCCATGCTCGATCATCTGTTCGCTGGCTTCAATTCCGGATGTCCCGGCCTTTAGTGACGCCAGAACTTCATCCACATTATTTCCGATGGATGAGACAATCCCCAGCCCTGTGACAACGACACGACGCATCGGTAGTCTCCTTAACATATGTGTGATCAGGTTCCGGCGGCTGCCAGACCCACTTTCATATCTTTTACGGCATAAATCTCTTCGCCGTCGGCGACAACCCGTCCGTTTGCAACGCCAAGTTTCAGACGACGGTCGATGACGCGGGTGAAATCGACATAATAGGTCAGCATTTTGCGATCAGGTTTGACCATGCCCTTTAGTTTGACCTCGCCTACACCCATCGCCATGCCTTGCCCCTGCATTCCGCGCCAGCCAAGGTTAAAGCCTGTCAGTTGCCACAATCCATCCAACCCCAAACATCCGGGCATGATCGGATTGCCGGGGAAATGGCATTGAAAGAACCAAAGGTCTGGATGGATGTCGAATTCGGCGACCACATGACCTTTGCCGTTTTCACCACCATCCGAGCTGATTTCGGTGATCCGGTCCATCATCAACATTGGTGGTTCAGGCAATTGCGCATTGCCGGGTCCAAAAAGTTCACCACGGGCGCATTTCAGCAGGCCTTCTTTGTCAAAAGTATTGGGGTATTGGGACATTAAGGCGCGTCTCCTAAAGGGTCTTGGTTTATTCTGCTTTGGTTTAGCATCGGCGCGCGGGGGGCCGCAAGAGTGCTCGCGTATAAGTCGTGTGCGCCATGCTGTAGTTGTTGCGAATTATTTTCAATTGAATTTTGGGTGCTTCCGGCCATATTATAGGGAAAGAACGATATGTGAGAGCCGAATGAAGCCATCATCCCATGAAAACGCCACCACTTGGCTTGGCGGTGCAGGTTTGCGCCCAACACGTCAACGCCTGGCATTGGCCGAATTGTTAGTTGGCGACGGGCAGCACCGTCATGTCACCGCTGAGAGCCTGTTTGAATCGGCCAAGCGCAATCAGGATTCGGTTTCTCTTGCTACAGTCTACAACACATTGCGGGCGTTTTGCGAAGTAGGGTTGCTGCAAGAGGTCATGGTGGACGGGTCAAAAAGCTATTTTGACACTAACACGCATGACCATCCGCATTTCTTTTGGGAAGATGATGGTCGTTTGACTGACGCGCCTGCAGATGAGTTGGTTATATCCAGCATTCCTGATGCACCAGACGGGGTCGAGATTGCATCCGTCGATGTGATTATTCGCCTGCGCCAAATCTAATCCGGAATTGATCTGAAAAGGCCTTCCATGCCCCATCCTCTTGTCACACAGGACCTAATCGACACCTATCAAAGTGATGGGGTGGTTTTGATCCCAGGTCTTTTTGCTGATCACGTCGAAATCTTGCGCAATGGCGTGGCGAATAATATGGCAGAGCCGGGGCCCTATGCGTCTGAAAACAAACGTGAAGGCGAAAGTGGCCGTTTTTTCGACGACTATTGCAACTGGACCCGGATAGCCGAATTTGAGCAAGTCATAAGCGAATCTCCTGCGGCCGAAGTGGCAGCGGATCTGATGAAGTCGGATACGGTTCAGATGTTTCACGATCATGTTCTGGTCAAGGAACCGGGAACCTCAATGGCGACGCCATGGCATCAGGATGCACCGTATTATTTTGTTGAGGGGCAGCAGAATGTCAGTTTTTGGTCTCCGCTGGATGCTGTGAGCACGGCTACATTGCGCTGTGTCGTTGGTTCGCATCTGTGGGAAAAAGATGTATTGCCGACGAAGTGGGCTTCAGAGGTAGATTTTTTCCCAGACCAGGATAATTACATGCCAGTGCCCGATCCGGATGCCGAGGGTATGAAGGTCGTTGAATTTGCGATGCAGCCGGGTGACGCAGTTGCATTTCATTACCGAACGTTGCACGGCGCGCGTGGCAATGACAATCCGACACGTCGGCGTGCGTTTTCGCTGCGCCTTTTGGGAGATGATGCCCGCTATGTTGAGCGGCCGGGCCCGACATCACCACCCTATCCCGGACATGGAATGAAGCCAGGAGAGCGGTTGCGTGAGGATTGGTTCCCGCAGATCTGGTCACGCTGAAGCAAAAATCAACAGAACAAAGTTACAGTATCGTACGATTTGGGACGTGATTTTTAGCGCTTGACGACGTTTCGTTTTCTACTGGCTCATGAACCGTCAGTCCAAGTTG
Source organism: Paracoccaceae bacterium (assembly GCA_003354145.1). GTDB lineage: Bacteria > Pseudomonadota > Alphaproteobacteria > Rhodobacterales > Rhodobacteraceae > NORP181. The sequence goes on along the minus strand of PIVL01000321.1, from coordinate 308 downwards.
AATTAGCCTCTCGATGCAATCTGCCACTAGATCCCCAGATGGCCCGGTTCCGAGCTTTTCGATCAATATGGCCCTTAGTTTTGGATCTTTCTGCTCAAGTATTGCCTTGAGTAGCAATAAAGCGACTTCGCTTTCCGTCATGTAGGTGTCCCTGCATGCAACTGACTCCAGCGGATTTTCTAATAGCATCGGTTACCCAAGATTTTGTTGGCTTCCCTGAAATAGGGCTGAAATTGTTGACATGTGTCAACAAGTGTAGATTGTGATCTACATATGACGATTATGGATATGCGAATGCCAACAACCGG
>PIVL01000320.1 GCA_003354145.1 Paracoccaceae bacterium | reverse complement strand
TAGGCCGCACCGGAATCCCGTGCCACAACTTCTTCGATACCGGTGCCGACCAGCGGCGCCTCGGCCCGCAAAAGCGGAACCGCCTGACGTTGCATGTTCGATCCCATCAGGGCCCGGTTCGCATCGTCATTTTCCAGGAACGGAATCAACGAGGCCGCAACCGACACCAACTGCTTGGGTGACACGTCAATCAGGTCAACGGTTTCGCGTTGCGACAGCGTATAGTCGCCGGATTTCCGAGTCGAAACCAGATCGTTGATGAAATTGCCGTCCGCATCCAGAGTCGCGTTGGCCTGTGCCACAGTGTGGCGCATTTCTTCGGTCGCCGACATATAGTGAACTTCATTAGTCACATGGCCATCCGTCACAACCCGATAAGGTGTTTCGATAAAGCCGTATTTGTTGACACGTGCATATGTCGCCAGGCTGTTGATCAGACCAATATTCGGCCCCTCGGGCGTTTCAATCGGGCACATCCGGCCATAGTGGGTTGGATGCACATCGCGCACCTCAAATCCGGCACGTTCGCGAGTCAGACCACCTGGTCCAAGGGCCGACAAACGACGTTTATGCGTCACCTCGGACAATGGGTTGGTTTGGTCCATGAACTGAGACAGCTGGCTCGAGCCAAAGAATTCACGTACCGCAGCCGCAGCTGGTTTGGCGTTGATCAGATCCTGCGGCATCACTGTGTCGATTTCGACAGATGACATGCGTTCTTTGATCGCGCGCTCCATGCGGAGCAGGCCAACGCGGTATTGATTTTCCATCAACTCGCCAACCGAGCGCACCCGGCGGTTGCCAAGGTGGTCGATGTCGTCGATATCGCCCTTGCCGTCGCGCAGCTCCACCAGTGCCTTGATGCAGGCAACGATGTCTTCTTTGCGCAGGGTTCGCTGGGTGTCTTCGGCATCAAGCGCCAGACGCATGTTCATTTTTACCCGGCCAACAGCCGAGAGGTCATAGCGTTCGCTATCAAAGAACAACGTATCAAACAGGTTTGACGCAGCTTCAACGGTGGGCGGCTCGCCCGGGCGCATGACGCGGTAGATATCCATGAGCGCGGTGTCGCGGTTCATGTTCTTATCTGCGGCCATTGTGTTGCGCATGTAGGGGCCGACATTGATGTTGTCGATGTCCAGCACCGGAATATCAGTGATACCTGCATCAACGAGTTCCTTGGCGGTACCGCCAATCAACTCTTCGGCTTTGTCATACTCAAGCGTTAGCTCATCGCCTGCTTCGACATAGATCGCGCCAGTTTCTTCGTTGATGATATCACAAGCGGCAAATTTACCTACGATATGCTCAAACGGAACCAGCAGGTTTTTGACCTTACCTTCGTCGATCAGTTTCTTGACCGCACGTGGCGTCACCTTTTTACCGGCTTCAAAAATCACTTCGCCGGTTTTCGCATCTACCAGATCATATGTTGGGCGCGTTCCACGCACACGATCCGGGAAGAATGGAGTAACCCAACCTTTGTTCTTTTTCAGCTTGTACTGAACCGTGTTGTAATAAGCATCCATGATGCTTTCCTGGTCCAGACCCAGCGCGTACAGCAACGTTGTCACCGGCAATTTGCGGCGGCGGTCAATACGGGCGAACACGATGTCCTTGGCGTCAAACTCAAAGTCCAGCCAGCTGCCACGATACGGGATAATGCGGCAGGCAAACAGCAATTTGCCCGAAGAATGAGATTTACCTTTGTCATGGTCAAAGAACACGCCGGGCGAACGGTGCATCTGGGAAACGATCACCCGCTCGGTGCCGTTAACCACAAAAGTACCGTTCGGCGTCATCAGAGGCATGTCGCCCATGAACACTTCTTGCTCTTTGATGTCCTTGACCGATTTGGCACCGGTATCTTCGTCAAAATCAAATACGATCAAGCGCAGTGTCACTTTAAGTGGCGCGCTGTAGGTCATGTCGCGTTGCTGACATTCCTCTACATCGTATTTCGGCTTTTCAAGCTCGTACTTAACGAATTCCAGTACGCTGGTTTCGTTGAAATCCTTGATCGGGAACACCGACTGGAACACACCCATAATGCCGTCACCATCGGTGGGCGTGGGTTGATCGCCGGAATTCAGGAACAGATCATAGGATGATTTCTGTACCTCAATAAGGTTTGGCATCTCCAAAACTTCACGGATTTTGCCATAATATTTGCGAAGACGTTTCTGGCCAAGGAACGATTGAGCCATATCAGGTGTCACCTTTGTCTATTTCTCACCGGGCAAGGATACCGTCGGGGACCGGCATCTTACCCATACGAGACAGCGAATTCAGATCAATTCGTGGCCATCCTCCCGACGGATGGCCTCCCGACCTTTGAACGCGCCTTGGAAAAAGCCCTTTAAAAGACTCTTACCAAGACAGGTTCGGCTGGGCCCGGTTATTCACCGGACCCAGCCAATATCAACCGTGCGAGACCGCACGTACCGCCAATTAGACGACTTCTACTTCTGCGCCAGCTGCTTCCAGCTTGCCTTTGACGTCTTCGGCTTCGTCTTTCGAAACGCCTTCTTTGACTTTGCCGTTCGATTCAACCAATGTCTTGGCTTCTTTCAGGCCCAGACCGGTCAATCCGCGAACTTCTTTGATCACGTTGATTTTCGAGGCGCCTGCGCTTTTCAGAACGACGTCGAATTCAGTCTTTTCTTCTTCGGCAGCGCCCGCATCAGCAGGTCCAGCCATCATCACTGCGCCGCCAGCGGCGGGCTCGATGCCATACTCGTCTTTGAGGATGGTTTTCAGTTCTTGTGCTTCCAGCAGGGTCAGACCAACGATGTCTTCTGCCAGTTTTTTCAGATCAGCCATTTTAGACTCTTTCCGTTTTGATATGTGTGTTCCAACGACGTGTATTCAACCACGCGCCAGTCATTCAGTTGCTCAGGCGGCCGCCTTGTCCTCGATCGTGGACAAGATGGACGCGATGTTGCTTGCAGGTGCGCCAATGGCCCCGGCGATGTTGGATGCAGGTGCGCCGATACAGCCAGCGATCGAAGCAATAAGCTCTTCGCGCGATGGCATTTTCGACAAAGCTGCAACACCAGCCCGGTCCAGAGCGTTCTCACCCATTGCGCCACCAAGAATTTCAAACTTCTTGTTTTCTTTGGCGAAGCCCTCGGCAACCTTGGCCGCAGCCACAGGATCCTCGGAATAGGTCAGAACGGTCATCCCTGTCAGAAGTCCAGCGATGGAATCGCATGGTTTTCCCTCAAGGGCGATTTTGGCGAGCCTGTTTTTGGCAACACGCACAGAACTTCCCGCGTCGCGAGCGCGCGCACGAAGATCTTGCATCTCAACAACTGTCAAACCGACGTAGTGGGCAACCACAACGACGCCAGAGCTTTCAAAGATCTGGCCGAGTTCCTCGACCGTTTTCTCTTTCTGGGCTCTATCCACAGTTTCACTCCAAATACGGGATACTAAGTGTATCCCAGCTCATATTGGCCAGACCTAAGTCTGGCATTCAGGTCCGTTGCTACGGGGTTGAGCCATAAATCACCCGAGGAATTAGCCCTCAAATCAATCCGGTCTTTCCCGTCTCAGGCAGGAGATTAAGGCCATTTGCAGGCCACCCACCGTCTTGGACAGATAATGCCCCGTTCATCAAGATGAGCGGAGCACCAACGTCCCTTTATGAGATTCGTTCCGGAATGCCAAGAGATTATTTGCGCAGCTTGGTGTTGGCGCAAACATATTGCGATTTTGGTCGGCAACTAACGGCTTGTTGGTGAACGTCACATGTCTGTGACCTTCACGTCAAAACCCGACCCAATATTCATAAATCACCCAAAGTTGCCATTTGCGCTCCGTGCAGCGAATTCATGCGTTGAGCCCATTTTGACCAATGCTGCGAAACAAACAAATGCCTATATTGTTGGTTGCCCCGTTTCTGGCTTCATTGCTTGGTCAACAAGCTGGTCGAACGGTTGCACTACGAACGGTTAACCAGCCGTTGCTAGAACCTATTCCACGCGTCCATGGGAGGTTTCATGCATCACAATTTCGGGGATTTTCTTAGACATGGCGGAAACGGTCGTTACGTCATGGAGCGTCACAAAGGTCAGGTAATTGGCCGCCGGGTTTCTCTTTCGGTCAAGTCGACCTTTCCGAACTATTCAACCCTGCACGCCGATTTCACCGCCCGTTTGGATCAGGTGATTTCCGAAAACACGCGGATGTTGCTTAATGCCTTGACGCCGCCAGATTCAGTGCCGGTTGTGACGGAAACCGACCTGCGCGACGTAACCGACGCCAAAGAGGAAGCACTAAGCAACTGGGATGCCCGGTTGGAAGGTATCTTCAACGAGTACCACACGCATCCCCAACGTCTGCGCCCAATGCGAATGGGCATGGAACAACGCTTGCTTCGCGCTTTCGCAGGTCTGATCAACCAGCTCCGGCAGGAAGACTTGGGCTTTGAGCGATACATCTGGCGATCGCAGGACGACACCAAGGTTCGTGACAGTCACGCGGAATACGACGATCAGGTTTTCCGATGGGACACGCCGCCAGAGGGCGGCCATCCGGGGCAGGCACACAACTGCCGCTGCTATGCCGAGCCAATAGTTCCCGGTTCACAATCCGACGTCGTCCTCGCTGACTTTGCACCGACAGCGGATGGTGTCCCTGCGATTGATCCAGCTGATCTCTTGCGCGGGTTGCGGGCCGCCACCGGTGCTGGAGCCGCGCTTCTTGCGTCAGATGTGTTGCAGGAATGGGTGGATGCCATGCGTGATCGACGGGTGGAAGCCGCCGGGTCACGGTTGGGCCTGGACCTGGCAACGGTTGAGGGTCGCCTTGCCGCCACGGCATACGCGCTTGTTCAGGAAGGGATCATGAGTGGCGGCTACCCCGTGCTGCCAAAGCACCCGGATATGGGGCGGATTGGTGCCGAGGCGGCAGCACTCTTTGAACTCATGAACCCGGGGACAATCCTGGAAACCGGAGTTGGTGGAGACCCTGCCAAGCAACGTGCCCTTCAAGACTTCATCGAGGCTGCTGGCGAAGCGTTTGAGCAGGGTCGGTTGCGTCTGCAAGAGGGCGAACTGGCCGAAGGCTGGGTCGAAGTCTTCCCCGAATTGACTGAGGACGA
>PIVL01000668.1 GCA_003354145.1 Paracoccaceae bacterium | reverse complement strand
TCATGGCGTACCCGCCAAGGAATTGCCCGCCTTCATCGGAGAAAAGACCAAGGCTGGGCTGACCGGTTGCGAATAGCTTGGTCAGCCCCTCGAAAGTCGGTTCGGAAACGGTGCGGTCAACCAATGGGGGCGCGCTGGGTTCCGGCCCCAGTGCTTCGAGGTCGGCTTGCGCAGCGGTGCGCTTTTCGCCTTTGCGTTTTTTCGCGTCGGCAAGGATGCGGTCGCGTTCCCCTTTCCAGAGCGCGTGCGCATTGGCCCAGCTTTGCATACCGTCGCGCTGGGCTTTAGCCTGTTCGCGTTCATGGTCGCGCAGTGCCACCATCAACGGGGCGTCGCAGGCTGATTTGCGTTCACCGCTTCGGGCGATGGTCAACATATAGAGCGACAAGGCGCGCGGCCCGCCCAGCGTGTCCACATCGGCAAAGCCCTGCACGGCCAGCGATGTTACCGCCAGCGCCGATTGAGCCGGGATTGCCACGGGGGCTTGCGTGATTCCTTGCACGGCTTCCACCGGCCCGCGCAGCGGCCCGAGCGCGTGAACGGGATAAGCTGCACCGGGGGCGATTTCCCGCACCAGCGGTTGAGGCACTTCAGGCGTGTATTGGATAGCATGGGGCGCGTTCATGCAACTTCCCCTTTCATGGTCAGAATGTCGTTCCAGTCGCGGCCATCGGGGGCAGCAAAAGTGAGACCTGCCAGCCCAGCGCGCGCGTCAGGTCGCGTGCATTACTCATTACGCGGCCCCCAAATACTGAGCGGCCATCGATTATACCGCCTGTTTGCGCAGGTTGGCCAGATGGGCGTCAATGTCGTCCTCGGGCCAGTAGATACGGCCACCCAACTTAATAGGCTGGGGCAAGCGGCCAGCCGTAAGATCGGTATAAATCGCGCTGCGTGAGCGGTTGCCCAGCTTGGCACACAGTTCGGTTAGGGTGAGATATTGTTGCATGTTTTGCACCGTCCTTTTTTGGTTATTGAGGTGCAAATGTGTCTTGCCCTGCTGTAACAGTGGCGGGGTATGTCACAACTATTTTGTTGCTGACTTTGAACCTTTGTGGCGCTTCCACAACTTACGGTTGGCCGCTCCGCTTGTGCCTATTCCTTGTTTCGCCACTATTTCGGCGGCGCGGCGCACGCTATTATATTTAGTTATACTCGTTGGCCTGAATTGACCTAATTTCTGTCGGATCAAACGACTTTGTATTCGTCCAGCGAGATGATCCGAAAGTTGTCGCTGACGGTGTCAGTGAACTCGCGCCACTT
>PIVL01000667.1 GCA_003354145.1 Paracoccaceae bacterium | reverse complement strand
CTCCTGCGCCCTCCTGCGTTCTCCTGTGCTTTCCTGGGCTCTCCTATGCTTTTCTGGGCTGTCCTGCGCTCTGCTACGCTCTCTTGCGCTATCCTGGGTTCTCTTGTGCTTTTCTGGGCTCTCCTGTGCTCTCCTGAGCTCTCCTGCGCTCTCCTGTGCTGTGTTGCACTCTCCTGGGCTCTTCTGGGCTCTCTGGCGCTCTCCTAGGCTCTGCGCTCTCCTGCGCTCTCCCGTGCCCTACTGCGTTCTCCTGTGCTCTCCTGGTATCTCCTATGCTTTTCTGGGCTGTCCTGCGCTTTGCTGCGCTCTCCTGGGCTCTCCTGTGCTTTTCTGGGCCCTCCTGGGCTCTCGTGTGCTCTGCTGCACTTTCCTGGGCTCTCTTGGGCTGTGTTGTTCTCTTGGCCTCTCCTGGGCTCTCCTATGCTCTCGTGGGTTCTCCTGTGCTCTCCTGGGCTCTCTGGCGCTCTCCTGGGCTCTCTCTGCGCTCTCCTGCGCTCTCCTGTGCCCTCCTGCGTTCTCCTGTGCTCTCCTGGGTTGTCCTATGCTTTTCTGGGCTGTCCTGCGCTTTGCTACGCTCTCCTGGGCTCTCCTGTGCTCTTCTGGTCTCTCCTGGGCTCTCCTGGGCTTTCCTGGGCTCTTCTGTGCTCTCCTGGGCCCTCCTGTGCTCTCCTGGGATCTTCTGTGCTCTCCCAGGCTCTCCTGTGCTTTCCTGTGCCCTCCTGTGCTCTCCTGGGCTCTTCTGTGCTCTCCTAGGCTCTCCTGTGCTCTCCTGTGGTCTCCTAGGCTCTCCTGTGCTCTCTTGGGCCCCTTGTGTTTCATGGGCGCTCATATTACATAGTTATTATCATTTGATTTTTTAGGGTTATCAGCATTTTCATGACAATACCGGAACCCTGCTAAACAATTTGCTTACCATGTCATTGTCTTCCCACTTCCACTACCAATTTCTTGGTATCATCTTCACGTTCAATTGAAATCATTCCCATTGTGAGTACCACCAACAGCAGCACCAGCACCATCATCACCAACCATTGTAATTATAACCAGTCTTCATCATTATCACCATGTCATCGTCTCCATCATGGCGCCGTTCACGTGTCATCGCCTTCAATGCGATTCAAATAATCATCATGCAAGACACAATTTTTGCAATCGTAAACCAATTGATGCGTCACCGTGTTCGGGCTGAATAATCATAATGGTTTCATCCAGCCACGAATAACAATGATGTCAGCAAAGAGCAGTTACGAAAAAAAAGCAAGC
>PIVL01000319.1 GCA_003354145.1 Paracoccaceae bacterium | reverse complement strand
TTTGAAGCCGCACTCGGTCATCGGGTGCCAGATAAAGGCAAATATCATAACGTCTCATGCATTCAACATGACACAATCCAAAGCCGTTGGGAATCTTATGTCAGGTGCGGGACACTAGGATGTGTCAGCGCCACTAGCTTGCCGGTAGCAACCGAGGTAACCTTGTATTCAAATTGAAAACACTTTTAAGTAAATCTCAGTCATGGGATCACAGTTGTACTACGAATAGGAATTGGGTGTTACAAAATACATTAGATAAGCTTTTACCTTTTGCCAGGATACCAGATGACAATCGGAGCGATTGGCTTGAAAATGCTGCGCAAAGCGTAGACTTTCTTAAAAACCATCTGAATTCTGATGAGGTCCTGCTGTATGCGTATGGTCCGCATATGCTCATCCATTCTGTACTGACGCCGAATGAAGCAATCGACCCACCCGACCACGCCGATCTTAGTCGAGCGTGCATAATGCCAGATGATACATGGATCATTCAGAAGGTCTATGGGGGGGGGCGGCGAAGGGCATCGCATCTATCTGGATCCACCATTGAACCATCCAGGATGCCAATCGCTTATCGGCAGCGAGAAGCTTGTGTTCATTCGCTCGTTTGAGGACGTCAAAAAATACGACCCCCCAATTGAGCTAAGCCAGAAGCTCGTGCATGCGCTTGGGGTACACTATCTTGATGAACGAAGCGCTTACTGTCGACTGGACGGGCGCGGCGACATCGAGGACGTCATCACCGTTTATCGCGATGTTACACATGATCCCTGGCAGGAAGTGAGAGCTGTTACTATCCGTCCGCATGATTTGGCGACCTACATGGCATTAAGTGGCACTAGTTTGGTCACCCTGTTTGATTTTACGCGATTTGCCATGGGCGGCTTCAGTGGTTGGCACGAAGGTGCTGAGGAAATATTCGAGACCGAGGACCTTTTCTACCGTCAAAGAAAGGTCCCTAAGCACGCTAGCTATGCCAAAGGGCACATTATTCTGCGCACCTCTCTCACACCCGATGACTTGGTGGAGGAATGGAAGGCTGAAGAGGATGAGAGCAAGTGCCAATATGCGTCTTTTCTAATTATTGATCGAAAGAACGGCGACAAGGTAGTCGAGACATCATGTTCGCCTGAAAACATCGTCAACTATTTCACAGAATCAAGTTTACCGTGGGAGATTTCCCCAGCCTTTTTCCGCCCCGAGGTGCTTCAAAAATATAAGAATGATCCAGAGAAATACATCTTTGATGACAGAACTATTAGCTGCCGTGGCGCGTGGCACCTCCAGACCTACGATATCAATGAGGCGGGGCAGGTGCATTCGTACATCGGCGATCTGGCAAAACTACCCTATAAAGAACAGTTGTATTGGATGTCTTTCAATGAAGTGCCGAAAGCCAACATATCTGAGCGAGCTTATCAGGCTGACATTCTTGGCGAGTTCACCACTACGGATGATCATCTGGATGATGTGAAGCGCATCGTTATCGAGTTAGACCGACACACACCGACTTGGTGGAAGCTACGCGGCGAAGAGATGATAAATGCCGTGCACTATCCCGCAACGGATTCAGCATCGGAATGGGGCGATGAAATCCTAGCGCTCAATCACCTCGTCGTGGAGGGGTTTCTCACCAAGAGGCTTAGGGAGATAATCAAAAGCAATGATGGCTTGTACGAAAAGGACTGGGGTTCACTGAAACTACTGGAAGTAGCCCTTACGGTCACGGGCAGAACCGAAACCCAGGCAAAAGATGCAGTGGCGGTTCTTAGAGAGCTCAGTGCACTTAGGAATTCTGCCAAAGCACATGGTGATCCCAATGGGCGCCGCTTGGCCCTCAAGGACGCTAGAAAGAAGTTTGGCACGCTAAGAAACCATTTCACCGATTTGTCTGAGCGCGTGGCAACAACGCTGGATAAGATCGTCGCCACACTACCAAGATAGTTGCGAAATCAGACACCTGCGCCTTATCAGATGGATGCTCTTTTGAAAGCTGCTCTGGGGCGTTCACATCAAAGATCAATGTCCGCAAAGGGCTTACAGGCAAGGGGTGAAATGTCGCTCCGTCCTGCAACTTTGCCGTTGATGCACATCGCAGCGAACGGCACTTCCCGCCCTGCAAACTGTTCAGACTTCATCTTGACTGACCAACAGGCGTTTTCGACTGAACGCGGACAACTGCCAGAGCTTTTACACAGCCTCGGCCCACTGCGGACATTGGTGACAACCGCAGCGAATGGCAACAAGGAGCCCAGAGCCGCCGTCTGGTTAAAGTGCAGCATTCGGTACTTTGGGCGGGGACCCGTTGAAACCGCCAGCGATCTGGACAAATTGGTCGCGGAGTTACGTCTCAGCCAAGGCGGCCTGCGGGTGGAACCTGGTCACTTTCACAGCTGGAGCGTTGAGGCTCGGTTTTACGCGGTGCTCTATCTGCTCACCCGCATGACTGAGGCGCGTGATTGGGGCACGGGCCTGCCTTTAAAATCCAGCCTTTTGGGTAAGATGAATAAGCTTGAAGTACATCACATTTTCGCACGCTCACGATTGTATAAGGCTAATTTTGAGCGTGCCGAAGTAAATGCGCTGGGCAACTTTTGTTTCCTGACGAAGGATACGAATCTGCGCATCAGTGACCGCCGTCCGGAAGACTACTTCCCCGAGATCGAAGAGAAGCATCCCGGCGCACTGGCCTCGCAGTGGATTCCCAATGACCCGGCGCTTTGGCGGATCGAGGCTTACCGAGACTTCCTTGAGGCTCGAAAGGTGCTGCTGGCAAAGGCGGCGAATATTTGCCTTGCCACGCTGTTACACGACGAAAAAGATCTGTTGGGAGAGGGCAAAGCTGCGCGATTGACTATGGGCCTTTTGTGATTTGTCACCCATCCCTCGGATGCGCATGTCTTCCATCATCCGCTCACGAAGCGGGCTTACTTTCTCCTGTGTCATGGGAACCTCCGGTTTGACGATTGTGAAGGTCCCAATCATCAGGCCAAAGCCCTTAAACACGAAAACAACGTCAAATTAGTTCGCAGAACGACCGCCACAAGCGCCAGCGCCGCCCGAGCGGCTTAGTCCATGAGCCCATTTCGTTCTCTAATCTGTCAATGCATTTTTCCGAGCGTTGTTGTCGGATGACCGGTTCGCCATGATTAGCGGACGTTGCGATGGTCGGTTCCATTCATTGTGGTGTCATGTGGGGTGGGATCATTTCGGTTTCGCCGGGACGGAATGCAGGTTTGCAACCCGCTGCGACAGGCGCCCAATCGTGTTCCTATCTGCCGTCGCTCTCGCGGCTAATAATACGCCTAGTGCGTTCCTGCACACTTATCGTGATCGCTAAACGCGTGTAATACAGCGCAGACATGATCATGCTGGCCGTCGCAAGCCTGAGATATTCGTGTCAGCTCGGCCTCTAGCATTTGCAATTGTGCAATGCGCTTGCGCAAACCCGCCCGTTGATTTTGCGCAATTTCATGCGCCCTGTTCAGTTCGGCACCGTTTGCACCTTCCAATGAAATCAGCTCGCGCACGTCCTTTAGGGGCAAGCCAAGATCACGCGCATGCCGGATGAATTTCAGCCGGTCCAACGCGGCCTTGTCATACCGACGTTGATTGCCCGAGGTGCGGTCAGGTTTGTCTAACAATCCCTTGTCTTCGTAAAACCGTATAGTTGGAACTTTGACGGCTGTCTGGGCTGATAGCTGGCCAATAGAAAACATAACGAAAGAAACCTCTTGAACCTCTAGTTACTAGAGAGATTAAGTAGGGATAACCGCGATTTCAAGGAACCCCAAGATGCCACACGATCACCACGGGCACAGTCACATAGACCCGAATGCCGGAGATGCCCGGATTGGCTGGGCCATTGTCGCGAACATGGCGCTAACAGTGGCGCAGATAGTTGGCGGCGTATTGTCCGGCTCACTTGCCCTGATTGCGGACGCTTTGCACAATTTTTCCGATGCCATCGCGCTGATCCTTGCCTTTGCAGCGCGCAAAATCTCGCGGCGTCCGGCGGATGAGCGGATGAGCTTTGGTTATGGCCGCGTTGAAGTCGTGGCGGCCCTGATCAACTATACCACGCTGATCGTGCTGTCCGTCTATCTGATATACGAAGGTGTTATGCGATTTGCCAATCCAGAGCCGATTAACGGCTGGATGGTCGTCTGGATCGCGACAATTGCGCTGGTGATTGATGTAGTCACGGCGTTGCTAACCTATTCGATGGCCAAGGAAAGCATGAATATCCGCGCTGCGTTTATACACAATCTGGCAGATGCGCTAGGCTCGGTTGCGGTGATAGTCGCGGGAACGCTGGTGATCCTGTACGGCTGGCTCTGGGTTGATCCGGTGGTCACGTTGATGATCGCCTTCTACATTCTCTGGCACGTCAAATCCGAATTCATAAGCGTAGTCCGCGTCCTTATGCTGGGCGCTCCCGAGGGGATGGATACGCAAGAAGTGATCGCAGCAGTACGTGCAGTCGCCGGTGTGTCAGACCTGCACCATATGCACCTGTGGCAGATGCAGGAACACGCCGCTGCGATGCAGGCGCATATTGTGATCGACGCCGGGGCCTGGGGGAATGCGGATGCGATCAAGGCCCAGATCAAAGCGCAGCTGGCGGATCAGTTCGGCATCAAACATTCGACGCTGGAAATGGAATGCGCCGCCCATATTTGCGACGCGGCACCCCTGATTGGGCATTGACGGGGTCTAACCCTCAAATACCACGTCAAACGTCCGTTTCAGCGCCACATCCACATCATCCATCGTCACCGGCAATCCCAGATCGACCAGACTGGTCACGCCGTGTTCGGTGATGCCGCAGGGTACGATACCACTGAAATGTTCAAGATCTGGGTCCACATTGATCGAGATACCGTGAAAACTGACCCATTTTCGCAGCCTTATTCCAATAGCAGCGATTTTGTCTTCGGCTTTTGCGCCGTTCAGGGTCAAAGGTTTGTCATCCCGCTCAACCCAAACACCAATACGGCCCTCTCGTATGTGGCCGGTGATATTAAATTCGGCCAAGGCAGCGATCACCCAGGCTTCGAGTTGTTGCACGAACAGGCGAACGTCATGCCCGCGTTTGCCCACGTCCAGCATCACATAAATAACCCGCTGACC
>PIVL01000032.1 GCA_003354145.1 Paracoccaceae bacterium | reverse complement strand
TGTTCAGATCTGTTGGATGGCCTCACAGCGCACGGAACGGTGCATCACTGTTCCTGTCACCTTATGAGACCTCGCCCCGGCTCTTAGCTTGGTTGTGGCATGGCATGCCACCAAATGCGCACTGTGCTCGCCAGTCCCTGCGCGTCAAGTTCAGCAACCAATGTTCCGTCCAATTCCATCCTTGGCAGCGGATCACCGGGGCTGCGGTCGGGTATCGGGGTGCCGCTGGAGGCAGCCCAGATTTGAAACAACTCTTCGCTGGTAACCTGATACGTGACATTCCAATGCGCGATGCCGCCGCGCGGAGACGTACCAAGAATTTCATAGGATAACGAAATATCGTCCTGCAGCAGAATCCGGTCCCAATAGGTCGCCAGTTCCTGCGGTCCGGTTTGCACCTGAAATGGTGTGTTGTGATAGCGACCATTTGGCGTGAACAGAGCCGCGAAGCCGGCCGAGTCCTTTGCTTCCCAGACGCGTTTGTAAGCGGCCATGAAGAGATCAATGCTCATTTTTTCAGATTCCCTGCAGTGGAAAAATTAAAGTTGCGCAGGGATTGATGTTGGGGTCAAGTCGCAGCAAATGTCATCTGGCTGAGCACTAATGAATTCCTCGCCCACTCAATCGGCACTTATCAGATTACACCGAAATATCGCGATTTTCAGAGCGTCCTTAGATGATCCGAAAATTCATGGTAAAGGAATTCCATCACCGACAAGAGAATTTACAATTGTTATGCTGCAGCCGGAAAATCAAATCCGCATAAATTTTATGGGTATCTGGCACATGGTACAGTTGGCAAAACAATTGCAGACTGGATGGCGTGAGCGACAGTTTAGCAAGGTAGGGCGCGTGGGTTGTCACCCACCCTACGCTGCCTGTCAAAGCTGATCCATCACCTCGTCGGAAGCTTCGAAATTCGAAGTGACGCGCTGAATGTCGTCATCGTCTTCCAGGGCGTCGATCAGTTTCATCAGCTTTTGCATGCCGATCAGGTCCATGTCGGTGGTGATCGTCGGTTTCCACACCAATTTGGTGCTTTCGCTTTCGCCCAAAGCGGTCTCAAGTGCCGTTGACACGTCGTTCAAATCGGTATCGGCACACCAGATGACATGGCCGTCTTCGGTGCTTTCCACATCCTCGGCACCCGCCTCGATCGCGGCCTCCATGACCGTATCGGCATCGCCAACAGAGGTTGAAAAGCTAACTTCACCCTTGCGGTCGAACATGAAACCAACGCTGCCGGTTTCGCCCAGATTGCCGCCATTCTTGGTGAACGTAGAGCGCACTGAACTGGCCGTGCGATTGCGGTTATCAGTCATCGCTTCGACGATCACGGCAACACCATTCGGGCCATAGCCTTCATAGCGGATTTCTTCGTATTCATCACCTTCGCCCACCTGGCTTTTCTTGATGGCGCGGTCGATCACGTCTTTGGGCAAGGACTGGCTTTTGCCCTCTTTGATCGCCATACGCAGGCGTGGGTTATTGTCGGGGTCCGGGTCGCCCATTTTGGCGGCAACGGTGATCTCTTTTGACAGCTTGGAAAACAGCTTAGAGCGAACAGCGTCCTGACGCCCCTTGCGATGCTGGATATTTGCCCATTTTGAGTGGCCTGCCATGTCTGCTCTCCGTTCGTAATATGTCAAGCGGTCTATAGGGCAGAGGCAGGGCCAAGGGCAAGCCTTTGGGCTTTTATGATCTGAAAACACAGAAATTGCGGATCATTGCTCTGCGATCTCCGGCATGATACTGGTTGGTTGTAGGCCTCAGAATTCCGCCGTAGTCTGCTCTAATGACACAAGATCAAATCATACTGTTTACGCTGTTTGGAATCGTCTTTGGCCTGCTGCTGTGGGGCCGGTTCCGCTATGATATGGTCGCGTTCGCCGCACTGATGTTCGGAGTGGTGCTGGGCGTCGTTCCCACAGACGAGGTGTTTTCCGGTTTTGGACACCCGGCAACAATAATTGTGGCGCTTGTGCTGGTGGTTTCTGCCGGGCTAGTGCGATCTGGTGCTGCGTTTCTGATCACCCGAACGCTTGTAGATGCAACACGCCCCTTGGCGGGGCATATTGCTTTGATGGGCGGAATTGGTGCAGTTCTGTCCGCGTTCATGAATAATGTTGCAGCACTGGCCCTGCTGATGCCTGTTGATATTCAAACCGCGCGTAAATCCGGGCGTAGTCCGGGGCTAAGCCTGATGCCCCTTAGCTTTGCCACCATTCTGGGCGGCATGGTGACGTTGATTGGTACACCGCCCAACATCATTATCGCGTCAATTCGGGAAGAAGCGTTGGGTGAGCCGTTTGGGATGTTTGATTTCGCACCCGTGGGTGGCGTTGCTGCAATCGCTGGCTTGGCCTTTGTCGCGTTGATTGGCTGGCGATTGATACCCAACACCGGAAAAGACAACACCGGGACGTCAGATCTTGCGCAATATAATGCGGAATTAACAGTGCCCGAAGAGTCGCCCCATATTGGCAAACGTCTCGGCGAGTTTGACGAAACTGCCGACAAAACCGATGTCGCAATTATCGGCCTGATCCGGGGTGGCAGGCGGCGTTATGGGCGTTCGGCCAATTCGATTCTACGTGCGGGGGATACGTTGGTTCTTGAGGCCCGCCCCGAAGCGCTAGATGAATTCCGCGCTGCGTTGTCATTGGATTTTTCTGATACCAAGCGGCAGGAACAGCTCAACGCAGCCGCAGAAGGCCTGGAAGTGGTTGAGGTCGTAGTTCCGGAATCAGCGCGGATTGCAGGTAAGACCGCGCAAAAGCTGGGGCTTGCATGGCGGCAGGGATCGGTGCTGATGGGCATTTCGCGTCAGGGGCGTCGGATCACCAGCCAGATGCGAAAAACCGTGATCAAGCCGGGTGATATTTTGCTGGTGCTTTGCCCACAAGGGCGCAGCAGCGTTGTTATTGACTGGCTGGGATGCCTGCCGTTAGCCGCGCGCGGCCTCGCGGTGACCGCAGATGACAAAGTCTGGCTGGCCATTGGGGTGTTCGGTGGCGCAGTAGCGGCCGCATCAATGGGGTTGATCTATCTGCCTGTGGCTTTGGGGTTTGTGGTGATCTCTTATGTGCTGACGCGGATTCTGCCGCTTAGCGAAATTTATAAACATATCGAGTGGCCAGTTGTGGTCTTGCTTGGCTCGATGATCCCACTAGGGATCGCGCTGGAGGACTCTGGTGGCACCGAGTTGATTGCAAACTCTTTGATCGATCTGACCGAGGGAATGGCCCCGTGGATCATTCTGACGGTGTTGATGGTGGTCACGATGACGCTGTCAGATGTACTGAACAATACGGCGACGACGATTGTGGCGGCACCGGTGGCAATTCAGATGGCGACGACGCTGGACGTGTCACCGGATCCTTTCCTGATGGCGGTGGCAGTGGCGGCCTCTGCGGCGTTTTTGACCCCGATCGGGCATAAGAACAACACGCTTGTTCTGGGTCCTGGGGGGTATCGGTTTGTCGATTACTGGCGGATGGGGTTACCGCTTGAGGTATTAATCGTAGCTGTTAGTATTCCGTCGATATTATTGTTCTGGCCTTTGTGACACCTTGTGAAACGCTTTTTGATCCTACAACTGCGACCGGAAACTGATGCTGCGGATGGTGAATTTGCCGCAATTCTGGACAAATGCGCCCTGGATGTAGACCGCGTTCATCGCGTCCGGCTGGATCAGCAAGACCTGCCTAAGGGATTGAATGTTACCGACTACGCCGGTGTCATTGTCGGTGGTGGCCCCGGGTGCGTGAGCGACGCAGCTGAAGACAAGTCCCAGACTGAGGCCCGGATGGAGGCGCAGATCATGGATCTGATGCCGCAAATCACCGAATCCGATCATCCCTTCATGGGCTGCTGCTATGGTCTGGCTATTTTGGCGGCACATCTGGGTGGCGACGTCAGCAAGGCGCAATATGGCGAAGACGTTGGGCCTATTTCAATTGAAACGGTTCCGGCTTCTGATGATGATCCTTTGACCAAAGGGCTGCCGGATCAGTTTGAGGTTTTTGTCGGGCACAAGGAAGCGGTGCAATCGTTGCCGCGTGGCTGTGTGCACCTGCTATCTTCTGCTCCCTGCCCGTTTCAAATGATCCGGTACGGTCAGAACGTCTATGCGACGCAATTTCATCCTGAGGCGGAAGCGCTGGACTTTGAGCGGCGCATTCGGATTTATCGTAATCATGGGTATTTTCCGCCGGATCAGGCAGAGGCTCTGATTGAAATATGTCATCGGGCAGGTGTGACGGTTCCGAGGGAAATCCTGCGTCGGTTCGTGGCGCGCTATGGCTAGGCCTGTCATTGGTCGTAACGTCAGGTGCCTCCGGCGGGAGTATTTTGACGAGAAGAATTGCGGGTCCGCGCATTCGTGCTAGCGTTAGGTAATCAGGAGGTGCTGATGAACAGCGCAGATGCAATTATTGTGGGTGGTGGATTGGCGGGGCTGGCGGCTGCTGCCGAGCTTGGAGATCGGGGTAAGAAGGTCATCTTGCTGGATCAGGAACCCGAGCGTTTTCTGGGGGGGCAGGCATTCTGGTCGCTGGGCGGGTTGTTCATGATCGACACGCCCGAGCAACGGCGCATGGGGGTCAAAGACAGTCGCGAGTTGGCAATGCTTGACTGGATGGGGTCCGCACAGTTTGACCGCGTCGAAGAC
This sequence comes from Paracoccaceae bacterium, assembly GCA_003354145.1. Lineage (GTDB taxonomy): Bacteria > Pseudomonadota > Alphaproteobacteria > Rhodobacterales > Rhodobacteraceae > NORP181. The sequence goes on along the minus strand of PIVL01000032.1, from coordinate 17,897 downwards.
CACTGGCCGCGCAAATGGGCCGAGGCCTATCTGGAGTTTGCCGCTGGCGACATGCGCCCATGGCTGCATGATATGGGGCTGCGCTGGTTTCCGGTTGTGGGCTGGGCAGAACGCGGCGGATCGTTTGCCGATGGGCACGGCAATTCGGTGCCGCGTTTTCATCTGACATGGGGCACCGGCCCCGGCGCGGTGGAGCATTTTGAACGCCGCGTGCGTGAACATGTCGCCGCTGGGCTGATTGAGATGAAGTTCCGCCACCGGGTAAGCCAGATTATCATGGAAAACGGAGCAGCCAAAGGTGTCTCGGGCGAAGTGTTGGCCGATGACAGCGCGGCACGTGGGGTTAAAACCAATCGCGATATCGCGGGTGACTTTGAGATTTATGCGCCGTCGGTTCTGGTGACTTCGGGCGGCATCGGTGGAAATTTTGACATGGTCCGCAAGGCCTGGCCACGCGACCGGTTAGGCGAGCCGCCAAAAAACATGGTGGCAGGCGTGCCGTTTCATGTGGACGGGCGAATGATCCCGATATCCGAGGCGGCAGGTGGTCATGTCATCAATGGCGACCGGATGTGGCATTACACCGAAGGCGTCAGGAACTGGGATCCGATCTGGCCGTCGCATGGTATCCGAATTTTACCGGGGCCATCTTCGATGTGGTTTGACGCAAACGGCAATCGGTTCAAAGCGCCCTGTATGCCGGGATATGATACGCTGACGACACTGCGTGAAATCCTGAAAACCGGCCATGAACACAGCTGGTTTGTGCTGACGCAAAAAGTCATCGAAAAAGAATTCGCGCTGTCCGGTTCGGAACAGAACCCTGACCTGACTTCGAAAAAATGGATCGAGGTCATCAAAAGCCGTCTGTTGTCACGCGGCGGCGCCCCTGCCCCGGTTGAAGCGTTCAAAGAACATGGGCAGGATTTTGTGGTCGCCGATACGCTGTCTGAATTGGTTAGCGGTATGAACCAACTGACCGAGGACGCGCTGATTGACGAAAGCAAACTGCACGCCCAGATCGCAGCGCGGGATGCGCAGCTGGACAATCCGTTCAGCAAGGATGCGCAGATCATGGCGATACATTCGGCACGAACTTATCGTGGTGACAAGCTGGTACGCACGGCCAAGCCGCATAAATTCCTTGATCCAGCCAATGGCCCGCTGATTGCGGTCAAACTGAACATCCTGACGCGCAAATCACTAGGAGGATTGCAGACCAATCTGGACAGCCAGATGATTGGCGCAGACGGGCAGGTTGTTGAAGGATTGTTTGCGGCGGGGGAAGTCGCAGGTTTTGGTGGTGGTGGCTATCACGGCTATAACGCACTTGAGGGGACGTTTCTGGGTGGGTGCATCTTTTCGGGGCGCAATGCCGGGCGCGCGAAATCAATCGCCTGAGCGTCGGGATTGCCGCAGTTGGGTGCCAATATCGCCAAATCCTCAATCTGTTCTTTCCGCCACCCAGCGAAACACCCTTACCGGCTTTGGAATATTTTTGCGTTGGTGCTCACCATCATCGGCAAAATGCGTTTTGACGCGATGGCCAGGGCTTTCCATCACAACGCCTGATGCAATGGAAAATTCAACGGCATCCACAATGCCCACAAATTCCTAGAGCGGCCAGAAAACCGGGATGAAGACCGAGGCCAGCACCCCGACGCTTAGGTTCAGGGGAATGCCCACGCGCAGGAAGTCGGTGAACCGATAGCCGCCTGGGCCATAGACCATCATGTTGGTCTGATAGCCGATCGGTGTGGCGAACGCGGCCGAGGCCGCCACCATCACCGCCACCACCAGCGGGCGCGGGTCGATACCCATGGCGCCGGCCAGGCCAATAACAATGGGCGTCACCACCACGGCCACGGCATTGTTGGACACTAGCTCGGTCAGGACCGCGGTCAGCAGGTAGATCGCCCAGACAATCAGGAATGGCGGCAGCATGCCAAGAGCGGGGGCGATCGCGTCGACAATCAGCTGCACCGTACCCGAGCTTTCCAGCGCCGCGCCGATGGCCAGCATGGCAAAGATCAACGCCAGCAGACGGCCGTCGATAAACGAAAACGCCTCGTCCGAATCGATGCAGCGGGTCAGAAACACCGTGGCCATCGCCAGAACGGCAAGCAACAGGATCGGCGCCACGCCCAGCGCGGCAAGAACGACGATTCCGGCCAGAGTACCAATGGCGATGGGCGCGTGGCTGCGTCGATAGGCGCGATCGGTGGGTTGGCTGACGTCGACCATTTCCATGTCTGTCGCCAGTCGCCGAATATCTTCGGGCGCGCCTTCAAGCAGCAGCGTATCACCAACCCGCACTTGCAACTCATCCAATTGCACACCGATATTCTGATTGCGCCGATGTACCGCCAGCACATAAACGCCATAGCGACGACGCAACCGCAACGCTCCAAGGCTGCGCCCGACCATCCGGCAACCGGGCGTGATAAGTACCTCGACGGTTGAGGTTTCGACCGTTGAAATCTGGTCGACCCGTCTGAGTTCTTTGTTCTTTTGCAGGCTTAGAAGTTCGGCCATCTGGGTGCGCAAAACCACCCGGTCGCCAACCTGCAACTCAACCCCTTTCAGGTCACGCCGCAGCGATGTGTCGCCTCGTATGACATCGATCAGCCGAACGCCCGGTCGTTTGAACAACTGAACCCCAGACACCTCGCGCCCGATCAGGTTGCTATCGGGCGGGATAACGGCCTCGGTAAAGAATTTCATTGCCCGTCGATCCGACAGCATAGTCGCCATGCTATCGCGATCCGGCAGCAGATGCGGCGCAACAAAACGCAGATAAATCCCACCCCAGATCACCAGAATGATCGCCAGTGGCGTCACCTCAAAAATGCTAAACGGCTCAAGGCCACGTGACCGTGCAACCCCATCCACGAGCAGGTTTGTCGATGTCCCGATCAACGTCAGGCACCCGCCCAAAATAGCCGCATAACTTAGCGGGATCAAAAGCTTACTGGCCGAGATGTTCAGTTTTCGTGACAGCTGAATGAACACCGGGATCATCACCACAACAACCGGGGTATTGTTCACAAACGCTGATGCCACCACAACAAACAGCATGAGCGAACCAATGGCTACGGCAGGGCGCGCCCCGGCCTGGGCCATCGCCAGCTGTGTAAACCAATCCAGCGCGCCGGTGCGCACCAATGCCCCCATTACGATGAACATGGCAGCAATGGTCCAGGGGGCCGGGTTGGACAATACACGCAAGGCTTCGTCATAGGGCAATACGCCGAGGATCAGCATTGCTGCGGTACCCGCAACGGCAACCACTTCGGCGGGGTAACGTTCGCTCATGAATAAGGCAAACATCACTGCAACAATGACCATTGAGGTGATGGCGCTGGCAGTCTCGGAAAGCTGGAAAAGGTCCATATAATATCTTTTTGCCAAGCCCGAAAAATGAGCGTTTAAACTGGTTACAAACGGCTTTTAGCGAATGATGCTGTTGGTGCAAGCGTATCACGTCTGCGCGGTTGCACCAAAAACACACCTGACAGCGGCGGTGCCAGCCCCCTGAGACTGGCGAACAGCTTGTGTCTGGTTACGGGCTAGCAGGTTCCAATCGTCCACCGATGCGGATCATTCGCACCTTGGTGGCGGCACCTGTACGATCATCGGTTTCGACATAAACGCCGGACAACGTGGCGTCGTCCAGCGCCGGGGTAAAGCGTGTCTTGCTCATTCCGGTAACAAAGCGGCGCATGGGTTCGGCTTTTTCCATGCCGATAACCGAATTGTAATCTCCACACATGCCCGCATCCGTCAGATACCCGGTGCCTTTGGACAAGATCATCGCATCCGCCGTCGGTATGTGAGTATGGGTGCCAACCACAAGACTGGCCCGTCCATCACAATAATGGCCCATGGCCATTTTCTCGGAAGTTGCTTCGCAATGCATGTCAACGATGACCGCCTGTGCCAGCCCGCCACGCGGGTGTGATTTCAGCACTGGTTCAATGGCCGAAAACGGATCATCAAAGGCCCGCTTCATGAATACGTTACCCAAAACCTGAGCCACCAGAACCTTGCGCCCCTGTGATGCATTAAACAGCCGATACCCTTTTCCCGGCGCGCTCTTGGCATAGTTCAAGGGTCGAATGATACGGGGCTCACTCTCGATGAATTGCAGCATGTCTTTCTGATCAAACGCATGGTCACCCAATGTCAGGCAATCCGCCCCTGCATCCAGCAACGTTTTGGCGTGGCCAGCACTCAGACCCATGCCGCTGGTGGCGTTTTCGCCGTTGACCACAACGAAATCCAGCCGCCATTCGGTGCGCAACCGAGGCAGGTGTTCGGTGACCGCCGCGCGCCCTGCACGCCCCATCACATCGCCAAGAAATAAAAGTTTCATCTGGGTGTTGGTAGGCTGCGCTGACGAGAAGAACAAGGGCTGCAATATCGCGAAGCTCACTCAGGGGGTGGGTTTAGTTCAAAAAGTCAGTACCCGGTTTTCGGTCACCACCATATCAAGCGGTTGATCGGTGCGCTCCAGCGGTAAATCTGCGGCCTCTTGCGCGTCATATGCAAATCCTATCGCCAATGTCGCACGGCGACTGCGCAACACTTCCAGCGTTCGGTCATAAAATCCGCCGCCATAGCCCAGACGTCCTCCGTGCGCATCAAAGGCCACCAGCGGCACAATCAGGATTTCCGGCTCAACAAAATCATCGACCTCAGGGATCATCGCCCCAAACGGTCCTTCCTTCATCGCGCAGTCTGGCTGCCAGCGGGAAAACCGCAAGGGCAAACCCGCAGCTTCAATAACCGGTACAGACACAACACCATGGGCGGCAGCCTCGGCCATTGCGGGAAGCGGGTCGATTTCGGTTCGGATTGGCATGTAGCCAGACAAAGCAACGCCCCGATAGCCTGCCAGAACCTCCGACAACAGACCCGCGCGCCCTGCATGCGCATCCTCAAAGGCCAGTTTGCGCCGTGCAAAAGCAGCTTTGCGCGCCGCCGCCTTTATTGCGATCAGGTCGCTCACATGAACACCAAAGTCGCCAGACCAAGAAACGAAAAGAATCCGACGATATCGGTAGTTGTGGTCACAAACGTCCCAGACGCCAACGCCGGATCAACGCCGATTTTGTCCAACACCACAGGAATCGCCGTTCCGACAAAGGCGGCTGTCAGCATGTTGATGATAAGCGCCGCACCAACGACAGCGCCCAGCCATGGCAAGCCAAACCACAAAATTCCGATGGTTCCCATAATCGACGCAAACAATGCTCCATTAATCAACCCCACCGACACTTCACGCCGGATCACACGCAAGACGTTTGCATTGGTCAGGTTTTTTGTCGCCAAAGCGCGCACTGTCACCGTCAGCGACTGCGTACCTGCATTGCCCCCCATTGAGGCGATAATTGGCATCAGGATGGCCAGCGATACCAGGTTGGCAATCGTTCTTTCAAACGTGACAATCACCAGCGACGCCGTAATGGCCGATACCAAATTGACGCAAAGCCAAGGCAGGCGGTGCTTGCTGGTTTCAAGAACACTGTCTGAAACCGAGCTTTCGCTAACACCGGCAAGGCGCAGAATGTCCTCTTCGTGCTCTTGATCCAGAACCACCATCGCATCATCAATGGTAATCACCCCGACAAGGCGACCATCGCCATCCACGACCGGGGCCGAGATCAGGTGATACTGGTTGAACGCATAGGCCACATCGCCTTCGTCCTGATCCGCGGGGATGACCTGAAACACCTCTTCGGCAATATCCTGCAACGGCACATCTCGCCGTGCCCCCATGAGTTTGCCAAGGGTGACATTGGCCACTGGATGCAGACGCGGATCAACCAATACAATGTGATAAAACTGTTCTGGCAATTTGTCGGAATTGCGCAGCATGTCGGTGGCCTGCCCAACGGTCCAATGTTGCGGGGCCATGACGACCTCTCGCTGCATCAATCTCCCGGCTGCATTCTCCGGATAAGACAACGCCCGCTCAACGGCCACGCGATCCGCATCTTCCAGCGCGTCCAGGATGACCCCTTGCCGTGGTTCATCCAGATCCTCGACCAGATCAACCACATCGTCGCTTTCAAGGTCGCGCACAGCGTCCGCCAAAACCTGTGGATGCAGTGTGTCGATAATGTTCCCACGCACTCCGTCCTCAAGTTCGGTCAGGATTTCTCCGTCAAACTCGGGGCCGAAGAGCGCTATCAGTCGGGTCCGGTCGGCAACATTGATCTGCTCCAGCAAGTCAGCGATGTCAGCCGCATGCAACGGTTCCATCAGGGTGACAAGTTGGTCACGATCATCGCGGTCTACGGCGGCAAGGATTGCGGCGACTGTGCTTCTGTCCAGCAAATAGGCATCGTCGTCTCCGGATGCATCGGTTTGCAGTTGGTGAGATTCTGTCATCTTGCCGACCCTTTTGCGATTGGTCGCAAAATAGAAGAAGCTGCTAGCGAAAAACAATGACAATCACGCAATTTACCTGAGGAATTCTGCGCTTTAGTCTGCGTGGCAAGCTCCGATAAGAAGGAAAAGCGCGCATGACCGACCAAACGATCCTGAAAGGGCAGGTATTATCCTTTACCAATTCGCCGTTTGACGGCGATCCGGCTGCGGCCGTTCGGCTGGACGAAGCCGTTGTGATACAGGACGGAAAGATCATCGATGTCGGAGCATTTGCCGTGCTGCAAACCCGCCACAAAGACGCGAAACTGGTCGATCACAGTGACCGGATTATCACGGCCGGGTTTGTTGATGCGCATGTGCATTTTCCGCAGACTGCAATGATCGCAAGCTGGGGGAAACGGCTGATTGACTGGCTTAACAGTTATACTTTCCCGGAAGAGATGTTGTTTGGCGACGCCGCCTATGCCACTGAAATTGCGACACGTTATCTGGACATCACCGCGGCCAGCGGCACCACAACCATGTGTAGTTTCTGTACCATCCACCCCGAAAGCGTCGATGCGTTTTTCACCGCTGCAAAAGCGCGCGGACAGCGAGTGGTGGCGGGAAAAACCTGCATGGACCGCAACGCTCCGGAGGGGCTACGCGATACAGCGCAAACTGGCTATGATGAAAGCCGGGCCTTGCTGAACCGCTGGCATGGCGTGGACCGGATCAGCTATGCGATCACGCCTCGGTTTTCACCCACCTCAACGCCCGAGCAGCTTGAAGCGTTGGGCGCATTATGGGCCGAGCACCCCGATTGCCTGATGCAAACTCATCTCAGCGAACAGCTGGATGAGATCGAATGGGTCAAAACGCTGTACCCTTCTGCGCGCGATTATCTGGATACATACGAACAACACGGATTGCTGGGAGGTCGCGGATTATACGGCCATGCCATCCACCTTGAGCCGCGCGAACGCGATCGGTTGCGCGAAGTCGGCGCTGCTTTGGTGCATTGTCCGACGTCTAACACCTTCATTGGGTCCGGCCTGTTCGACATGGCTGGTCTGATGGCTGAAGGGCAGCGCATTGGCCTTGCGACCGACACAGGAGGCGGGTCATCGTTCTCCATGCTGCGCACTATGGCCGCAGCCTATGAGATCGGCCAGCTGCGTGGAACGCCGTTGCACCCAGCCCAACTGTTGTGGCTGGCGACAGTCGGATCAGCCACGACACTGCACATGAATGACAAGATCGGTAATATTGCAGTTGGGATGGAGGCCGATCTGGTGGTGCTTGATCTGGGTTCGACCCCTGCCATCGCCCAGCGCACAGCGCGAGCCAACGATATCTGGGAGGCGGTGTTCCCAACGATCATGATGGGCGACGACCGCGCGGTGACTGAGGTTTGGATCAACGGTAAACGACGTTAAAGCACGCTTGCAGCGTGCTGCCTCCGGCGGGAGTATTTTTGACGAAAAGAATTCGAAAGTGCTTAGCCAGCTAGCGCGCGCGCCAGTGTGTTTTGGCGCTCAATGACCTTAGGCATATCCAGCGTGGTGATTTGGGCATCCGCCACAACCTGGCGCCCCTCAACAAACAGATGTTTGACGCGGGTTGGCCCAGCCAAAAGCAGAGCCGCCTTGTCCCAGCTCCCTGCGCTTTCAATGCCGGATGTGTCCCAGATGGCAATGTCGGCGCGTTTGCCAATTTCCAGTCGACCACAATCAGGACGTCCCAGTACATCTGCCCCACCGCGTGTGGCAATTTCAAGCGCTTCGCGCGCACTCATGGCGTCAGCTCCGTTGGCCACACGTTGCAGCAGCATGGACTGACGTGCCTCGGCTATCAGATTGCCTGCATCATTGCTGGCAGAGCCATCCACACCCAGACCAACCGGAACACCCCCATCACGCAAGGCCCGCACCGGGGCAATGCCGCTGCCAAGCCGGCAGTTGGAACAAGGACAATGGGCGATGCCGGTGCGACTTTGGGCGAAAAGGTTAATTTCCTGTGCGTCCAGCTTAACGCAATGGGCGTGCCAAACGTCGGCGCCGGTCCAGCCCAGATCTTCGGCATATTGGCCGGGGCGACAGCCGAATTTCTCTTGCGAATAGGCGATGTCTTCGTCATTTTCCGCCAGATGAGTGTGCAACATGACGCCCTTGTCCCGTGCCAAAAGGGCCGTGTCGCGCATTAGATTTCGGCTGACTGAAAACGGCGAACAGGGGGCAAGACCGACGCGGCACATGGAACCCTCGGCGGCATCATGAAAGGCGTCAATTACCCGGATTGAATCCGCCAGAATGTCAGCCTCGGCCTCGACCAGCATATCGGGTGGCAGCCCACCGTCGCTTTCGCCGATGCTCATCGCGCCGCGTGTTGGATGGAACCGCAGCCCGATTTCACCAGCGGCAGCGATGGTATCATCCAGCCGTGCGCCATTGGGATAAAGATAGAGATGGTCCGAACTAAGCGTACACCCGGACAACGCCAGCTCTGCCAACCCCGTCAGGGTGGAAACATACATTTCCTCAGGCCCAAAGCGCGACCAGATCGGATAGAGCGTTTGCAACCAGCCAAACAACAATGCATCCTGCCCACCCGGAACGGCGCGGGTCAGGGTTTGGTACAAATGGTGATGCGTGTTCACAAGGCCCGGCGTCACAACACAGCCCGCGGCCAGAACCGTGCTGCCCATGGTGGTCAAATTCGCACCAATATCGGCGATCTGCCCTTCCCGGATCAAAATATCAGCATTGACCAATTCGCGACGAGTATTGTCCATCGTCAAGATGGTATCGGCGTTCTTGATAAGAATTTCGGTCATTTGGGCCCCCACACTTCGATATGGCCCGCCTCATGCGTGAAGTGTGAAGGACACCGGCGGAAAGCGGGCGAAAGATCCGGTGCATTGTAATTCTAACCGATTAGAGGCCTCGCCTCAAGTCAGTCAAAAGCGGCGCAGGATGTCCAAAGCTGCCGCATGCAGGGTAACATTCGCCGCCGCCAACACCCGACCACCGCTATGTGCGGGTCCGCCCTGCCAGTCGGTGACGATACCTCCCGCCGCCTCGATCACACCGATGGGCCCCTGAATGTCATAAGCATTCAGTCCGGCCTCAACCACCAGATCGACCTGACCGGCAGCCAACAAGGCATAGGCATAGCAATCCATACCATAACGGGTCAGCATGGCCTGTTCGGCAACGGCCGTGAACCCTGCACGATCCTGCAAACTGCCAATTTCGGGGAAGGTGGTGAACAAAAAGGCCTGATCCAACGCCGTGGTCGAACGCGTGGCAAGGTGGGTTGTGCCCTGGGGTCCGGTCATCAGTGCAGCGCCCTCGGTTCCGAAAAAACGTTCGCCAATATAGGGTTGGTCGATCATGCCCAGCATCGGGCCACTGTCGTCAGACAGCGCTATGAGCACGCCCCATGTTGGTGTTCCGCTGATAAATCCACGGGTACCATCAATCGGATCAAGCACCCAGGTTCGCCCGCTAATGCCACTGAATTCGCCGAATTCTTCACCCCAGATCGCATCATCTGGTCGATGTGTTTTCAAAAGTGTGCGCATCGCTTGTTCAGCGGCGCGATCAGCAATGGTTACAGGGTCAAAACCCGCTGCATCTTTGTTCTGCGCATCCAAATCCGGCGACCTGAAATACGGTAGAATGGTTCTGCCGGCCGCATCGGCCAGCAGATGAGCAACTTCTAAATCAGTAAGCACAGCAGAATTCATACACATCAAGTGCCATCCAGCTGCGCCAAATGCAAGCTGCCGTTTGCCTCGGGTCGCGTCTCCGCATACCCGATAATAATCAGGCGACGTCGCTTAACACACGTGCCAGTTCAAACAGGCGACGACGTTGGTTTTCAGGGATTGAATAGTAAGAGCGCACCAGATCAAGTGCTTCTTTGTCTCCCATAAGATCGACAGGAACCGCAGTTTTTTCAGCAGCTTCCTTTTCTTTCTCATCCAGACCTTCGAAAAAGAAGCTGACCGGAACATCAAGAGCTTCGGCAATATCCCAAAGCCGCGATGCGCTAACCCGGTTTGCACCTGTTTCGTATTTTTGAATCTGTTGAAATTTGATACCAACCTGTTCAGCCAACTGCTGTTGGGTCATTCCCGTCAGCCACCGGCGATGCCGGACGCGTTTCCCGACGTGAACGTCTACTGGATGGGCCATTCTAATCTCCTTATTTGCAACTTTTTACCAGCCCGAGATACCAGCAATAAAACCGGGCACCATTTTAGTTAGACGATAAGCCCGCCCGAGAATTCAACAATCCCCAGCACCATTTCAGCAAGCGTGCTACACCAATTATACTAGAGCTTTTTGGTTTGATTTCAACCCGGTTGATTTACTAGGCTGAGCAGCCCCCCTGAAGTTGTGTGTACATTGTTAGGCAAAGATCAAAAAGCAGGCGAATTTTGGTACCGCTAGCGGCAATTTCACCGCGATTTGCGACGAGTCTCCATTACAACTCAAGAAAACCGGCGGCGGATTAACCAAATCTTAACTTATTGATATGGCCGAGAAACTCGCTACTCGGCTACCTTTAAGTACGCACTACCTGTACTGTTGAACGAATGGCGCACCAAAGCAGCAAGTTCAGTGACAATCTGATTTCCGCTATTTTCGGATGTATACATATTAATCACATGCACAGGTAGTTCCGGCAGTTTGCCGCCATGGTCAATCTTAGCCAAGTGGGGGGCTTCTGTACCTTCCAGCACCGCATGAATCGCAAGATCCGCGCTAACGGTCACCTCGATAGTGCGATCTGATTCGGTGTCAACTATCACCTCCCAGGCGATTCCTTCTGCATTCAGTGCCTCAATGACCTTTGGGCGGAAAAGGCAATGTCGGCAGAAAGCAATCTGAAGCGGACGTTGGTGCCAAACAGATCCATTCGGAGCGCCAATCCAAACCAGCGGTCGCTCTGCAAGGGTCTCAGAATCGGGGTTTTCCGAAGATTCAGTTGTCAGGATCAAATCACATTCGCCTTTGGAAAACTGTTCTTTCAGTCCACGGGAGAACGACGAAATCAGTTCAACTTTGACACGCGGATAAACCGCATTAAAGCGCTGCAGAACCCGCGGTATGACCGGATAAACGATGTCATGCGGCACGCCCAACACAACATGACCCTCAAAAGCCTGGTGGGTCAGACGCCCAATTACTTCGTCATTCAGTGCAATCATTCGCCGCGCATAACCTAACAACTGATCTCCAGATGCAGTCAGCGCGATTGTCCGCCCTGAGCGATCAAGCAGTTCCAGCCCCAGTAGTTCTTCCAATCGTTTCATCTGCATCGAGACCGCCGATTGCGTCAAATGCAGAAACCCTGCAGCGCGCGTTACCCCGCCGGAATCAGCGACAGCAACAAAAGACCGTAGCGTGGTTATGTCCAAATTTCTCATCATCACAATCCTTGATGGCTCATATCAAAAACATTCGTTTTGCAAATGAAACATATCACCCCATATACATCAAGGAAATTGATTGAATTTTATACTAGCATCACAGACCCTGGAAAGGACAAGAACTATGACCATTCTTACAGCAAACGCACCGACCACGTCACTTCGGACCAAAGGGACTGGCATTGCCCGCCTTTTCACCGTCTGGGGTCAACGCCAGGCTTTGGGGAAACTGGACAGCGCCGCTCTAAGCGACATTGGCTTGACCAAGGCCGAGGCTACCGCAGAAACCCGCCGGTCGTTCTGGGATGCGCCAAGTACATGGCGTGACTGATACGCTGCGCCGACCAATTGAGTTCAAGTTTGACGGGCCTCTGCAAAGAAGTCCGTTTTTTTTGCGGAAAAGACACACTAAATGATACGGAAATACTTGAAATAAATCCCATTTCACCCGATATAGAATACGAATGCTGCTGGCACCCGCCCGTAGCCGAAAGTTGTGAATGGAGACCCTAGATGGCTGAATTCGACGCAATCAGATCGACGGCCGGTGCGCGCACTGCCGAGATCGATGCAGGGCTGCGTGCCCATATGAACAAGGTCTACGGCACAATGTCCGTAGGCATGTTAATCACGGCTCTGGCCGCCTGGGCAATTTCCGGGCTGGCTGTGTCAACCGAACCGACGGCCTACCAAATGGGTGCCAACACCTATTTGACTGACTTTGGCGCGGCGATTTACACATCGGGACTGCGTTGGGTTATCATGTTGGCACCACTGGGCTTTGTGTTTGGCCTGTCCGCCATGATCAACAAAATGTCTGCCGCAACAGCGCAACTGGTGTTTTACGCCTTTGCCGCCACGATGGGCCTGTCGCTTAGTTCGATCTTTCTGGTCTATACAGCGACCTCGATCACGCAGGTGTTCCTGATCACATCGATCGCCTTTGCGGGCCTGTCGCTTTATGGCTACACGACCAAAAAGGACCTGTCCGGCATGGGCACGTTCCTGATGATGGGCGTGATTGGCCTGATCGTAGCGATGGTGGTGAATATATTCCTGCAAAGTCCGGCGATGATGTATGCAATCTCGATGATCGGCGTACTGATCTTTGCCGGCCTGACAGCCTATGACACGCAAAGCATCAAGAACACCTATATTCAGATGGCCGCATCGGGCGATCAGGAATGGTTGGGTAAGGCCGCGATTATGGGCGCACTGCGTCTGTATCTGGACTTTATCAACATGTTCATGTTCCTGCTGCAACTGTTCGGCAACCGGAACTAACATTCGATACAACAAGATTTGATAGGGCCGGTTCTTGCGACCGGCCCCTTTCTTTTGCACAATCAAGATATGTTAGCTTTACACCCCAATTGTGAAATTTGTGACTGCGATCTGCCTCCAGAAACAGATCAGGCGCGGATTTGTACCTATGAATGCACCTATTGCGTGCCCTGTGCCGAGGATGTGCTTAAAGGCGTCTGTCCCAATTGTGGAGGCAATCTGGTGCCTCGCCCGATCCGTCCAGCAAATAGCTGGCGTGATGGGACCGGATTGGCCAATCACCCCGCAAGCACAGTGCGACGTCTGAATAAGTATTCTGTCGAGCAACGAACAAAGCTAAGCGCACGACTCAAGGATGTGCCCGCCAGCAAGCGTTGATGTAAGGAGCGTGGGTTTTCACCCACCCTACAGTATCGGCTGGCGTAGGGTGGGTGAAAACCCACGCTGCCCAAGGTCAGATCCTAATAAACAGAAAAAAGGGCCACGCGATTGGCGTGACCCTTTCAAATCTCTAAACCATCGTCAGAAGGCTTACTTAATTTTGCCTTCTTTGTACTCGACATGCTTGCGGACAACCGGGTCATACTTACGCACGACCATTTTCTCGGTCATGGTGCGAGCATTTTTCTTGGTCACATAAAAGTGGCCGGTGCCTGCAGTCGAGTTCAGACGGATTTTGATTGTGGTAGGCTTCGCCATGAGTTCGCTCCTGCAACAAAAGACGCGATCCGCCCTTTGGAAAAATCGTTTGAGCGTGCTCATTACCCGCTCACCCGGTCGAGTCAATAGCTATTCGCCCAAGATGTACGCGCGGAGGGCCTATAAGCCGGATTCTGTTCAGGGGTTGCCCCCTTTGATGACCATTCCTCTTGCCACGCTGTTGCCAACGCAGCTCTAGCTGCCAACCCGACCCCTCTTGGTCAAAGGGCCTAGCGGCGGTATCCCGTTGCCGGGACCAGCCCGCGCGGGGGTCCTATTTGGCATTGCTCCTGGTGGGGCTTGCCGTGCCGCCTCTGTTGCCAGAGGCGCGGTGGGCTCTTACCCCACCGTTTCACCCTTACTCAGCGCGTGTCGCAGAGCGGTTTGTTTTCTGTGGCGCTCTCCGTCGGGTTACCCCGCCCGGGCGTTACCCGGCACCGTTTCTTTGTGGAGTCCGGACTTTCCTCGAAGGGCTAACGCCCCCCGCGGCCATCCGGCCCTCCGCGCATGGCGGCATCTGTCAGGAATCGAAAGCTGGGTCAATCCCGTTGGTTGAGATATTCCCCTTTGCCAACCCCGCCAACACTGCCATATCCTCAGCACACAATGCCCCCTGCCCCCAAGGCCTGAACCGCAGCCGAACCGCATTCAACAGTACAGTGTCCGGTACATCTGCCGTAAACCCAACGCCTCGTGCCAACGCACGAAACTGATTCGCATCTGCGGGCAGATCCGCTACTGGTGTTGGCCAGACAGCAAGACCCTGACGGGCCAATCGCTGCCAGTCAAACCGCCCGCCAGGGTCGTATTTTCGCTCTGGTGCGATATCCGAATGGGCAATCACGCCTGCGGGCTCGATTGCCCAGCGCGCCATAATCTCAGGCAACAGCTTTTCCAATGCCGCCATTTGCGGTTCTGAAAACGGGTGATCGCCGCAATTATCCAGCTCTATCCCGATCGAGCGGGAATTGATGTCGTCAATCGCGTACCATTCCCCTGCCCCTGCATGCCAGGCGCGATCCTGTTCCTGTATCATGTGCCAAACAACACCATCGCCACCAATCAAGTAGTGCGCTGACACTTCGGCCAATGGCTCGCACAGGCGATCCAGCGCCACCTGCGCGCTGTCCATGGCGGTGAAATGCAGGACAATCAGTGAAGGAGTCAGCCCATCTCTGCGTGGGCCGAAATTGGCAGACGGGTGCCAGATAACCGGCACCGCAATCAGCTCTTTACAGCCTGACGGAACGGCGAAGGATCCCACGAACAGGCATAGCCATCGCCATCCGGGTCCAGCGCCTGACGGTCCTTTTGCGGGCCGCCATTTTCCAAAAACGAAATTTGTGCCTGATCCGGCGAGGCGAACTTGGCGCAATTGCGCTGGGATCTTGAGGCCAGTGAGATACCTGTACGGCTATGGATCCTGTTGCCACGCGGATTGTTTGTTTGCAAAGCATAGGCGACGATGTTGGGTTGCGATGTGCCGGATCGTTTCGGCAAGGCGGTCGGTTGAACGACCTGCCGTTGCTGACGGTTGCTGGCAATCAGTGCCGCATCATCTTCAATTGAGCGCTCGCCTGACACGTTGCCAAAATTGTTTTCATTTGAAATGTCGGACGTAACCCGTAGTCCGGGGGCCGGATTTGACGGGCTCGCCTGCAAAGGAACCTGCCCTGAATTGCTATTGGCAGCATTCAGCGCAGCCGCGGTTTCAGCGGCAATATCTGCGGAGTCTGCTGTTAACGCAGTCCCTGTCGCGGACAGGGGCTGTGAGGTGACATTTGGCGTTGCTGTCAGAGGGAGTGTTTCCTGCGAGACGGCCGTTGGCGGGATAAGCGGTTGCCCGCTAATCGTTGTGCCATTCTCAAGCGCTGCATCGCGGGCGCGCTGTGCTTCGATTGAGTTATCAAATCCTATGCCCGCACCACTGTCCGGCACACCCGGAGAGCAGGCTGCCAGGCCGTATAAAGCAAGGGCTGCGTAAACTGCTCGCATGTCTCAAGTCCTGTCGTTTTTGTTCTTGTTGGTAATCTGATTACCACCATTTTCCGGGCTTGGCCACAAATCCGGCGGCCCCTTCAAGCGCATAGGCCGTATTCAGCAGATCGCCCTCGTCCCAAGGTCGTCCGATCAGTTGCAGCCCCATCGGCAAGCCCTGTTTGTCTTGCCCAACGGGCACAGAAATACCGGGCAGTCCTGCCAAATTCACGGTCACGGTAAACACGTCATTCAGATACATCTGAATGGGGTCCGCATCCGTCATATCACCCAGGCCAAACGCCGCAGAGGGCGTGGCAGGTGTCAGGATGGCGTCGATGCCATCAGCAAACACATTCTCAAAGTCTTTCTTGATCAATGTGCGCACGCGACGGGCGCGGTTATAATAGGCGTCATAGAAACCGGCGGACAGAACATAGGTTCCGATCATCACCCGGCGCTGCACTTCTGGGCCAAAACCTTCGGCACGGGTCTTTTCGTACATTTCGGTGATGCCGTCGCCCTGCCCCAGCGTCGCGCGGTGGCCATAGCGCACCCCGTCATAGCGGGCCAGATTTGACGATGCTTCGGCCGGTGCAATCACATAATAAGCAGGCAGCGCGTATTTGGTGTGGGGCAGAGTGATGTCGACAATGCTAGCCCCTGCATCACGAAGCATGTCTGTACCTTGCGTCCACAATGTTTCGATTTCTTCGGGCATACCGTCCATGCGGTATTCGCGCGGGATGCCTATTTGCTTGCCTTTGATGTCGCCAGTTAACATTGCCTCAAAATCCGGTACGGCAAGATCGGCGCTGGTGCTGTCTTTGGGGTCATGCCCGCACATAGTGGTCAGCATCATCGCCGCATCACGCACCGATTTGGTCATCGGACCGGCCTGATCCAGTGATGACGCAAAGGCAACCACGCCCCAACGCGAACAGCGCCCATATGTGGGCTTGATGCCGACAATGCCGGTAAAGGCCGCTGGCTGGCGGATTGAACCACCCGTGTCAGTGCCAGTTGCCGCAAGGCAGAGATCAGCCGATACTGCCGCTGCCGAGCCGCCGGATGAGCCACCCGGTGTCAGGGCTGCATCATCGTTGCCACGGCGCCACGGATTGACCGCATTGCCATAAACAGACGTTTCGTTGGACGAGCCCATGGCGAATTCGTCCATGTTCAGTTTGCCCAGCATCACCGTACCCGCATCCAGCAGGTTTTGACTGACGGTGGATTCATATTCCGGCAAGAACCCTTCGAGAATTCGGCTACCTGCCTGTGACGGCACACCTTTGGTGCAGAACAGGTCTTTGATGCCTAATGGCAGACCACACATGGCGGGCGCATCGCCTGCAGCGATCCGCGCGTCAGCCGCGCGGGCTTGATCCAATGCCAGCTCTGGGGTTTTGTGAACAAACGCGTTCAGCGCACCCGCAGCTTCGATTGCCGACAGGCAGGCGGCGGTCAGTTCAACAGATGTGGTGTCGCCCTTACGCAACGCGTCACGTGCTTGGGCAAGGCCCAGTTTGTTCAGATCGCTCATTTATTCCATCACTTTCGGCACAGCAAAAAAGCCTTCTCGGGCATCAGGGGCATTGGATAGAATTTTGTCTTGCTGATTGCCATCCGTCACCACATCGTCGCGGCGTTTCAGCCGTTGCGGGGTGACCGAGGTCATCGGTTCAACACCGTCAATATCAACCTCATTCAGCTGCTCGATAAACCCGAGAATCCGGTTGAAGTCAGTGACCAGCGCGGGCAGCGCGGCATCTTCGACCTTGATCCGGGCCAGTTTGGCAACACGGGCGGCGGTGGTTTCATCAATGGACATTTGAACCCTTTCGATAACTTAAGGCGCGTTTACCGCCGTGCCGCGCCGCCTGCAAGTATTTCAGGTGACAGTCCGCTGTTTCCTGATAAAGCGTTTCCAACTAATGTTGGCACAGCATTATTTGGAAACGCTCGGAACATCACTGGCGTCAGGAGCGTTTCAAGAAGATTCTGTGCTTCAATCTTGTCTTGAAACGCTTTAGCTTTGTCAAAACAACAGGAGACAAACGATGAAATTCATTTGGATGGGACATGCCAGCTTTCGTCTTGAGATCGCCGATTTGGT
>PIVL01000318.1 GCA_003354145.1 Paracoccaceae bacterium | reverse complement strand
ACCAAGAGCGGCCTTTCGTAAGACGCAGTTGTTTCACGCTTTTCAGCAGGTTACAGCAAAACTTGGACATTCGGCAGTCAGAAGCGGTCACCAAGCCACATGAGGCGGAACGACGGCACTGAGTCCGCAGCGGACTGCACATTGAAAATTGAGATTTTCTGGTCAGCCCATATTCTTAGACTTTGCTCCGCATTATTTACATACGCCGCAGATGCTTTAGGCTGTTGGGCAAAATGAGAAAGGAAGGGAGCAGTGTCTGGTCAATCTGGATTTCAGCTGAAAAAGGGCGGCCCCGAAGTCTACGAGCTCTGTTGGGTTCAGGCACAGATGGGCAGGGCGGCTCAAGAATTGGTGGAAACCACAGGCGTGGCGAGCGGCCACAGAGTTCTAGATGTCGCCTGCGGAACTGGCGTAGTTGCACGAACAGCTGCGGTACGCACCGGCACCTCTGAGTTCGTGACCGGAACTGATGTCAGCGCCGAAATGCTGGAGGCCGCGGCACGATTCGCAGGTAATTCGGGATTTCAGGAAATCTCATGGGTCGAATGCGATGCCGCCCATTTGCCCTTGGCAGATGCTGCTTTCGATGTCGTGCTTTGCCAGCAAGGCCTGCAATTTATGCCCGATAAGGCTGGAGCAATGGCTGAGATGGCGCGCGTGTTGAAGCCGGGTGGCAAGCTAGGACTGAGCGTCTGGAAGACGCGCTCTGCTCTTGGCTCAGCCTTTGCGACCGTACTCGACGCCCATTTTGGCGAGGGCACTACCGCCCCGTGGGAAATGGTATACTCGCTCGGAAATCGCGATGGGTTGCACGCGTTGGCCGAAGGTGCAGGATTCCACGATGCCCATGTCGTTCTGGACGTGAAATTTGCGCGCTACCCCGACACGGAAGCGTTCATTACCGGAGCCCTCGCTGGGTCGCCACTAGCGGGCACCTTAGCTGACCTACCTGAACCCGAGTACAAAACACTGATTGGAAAAATTGTAGCCGAACTCGCCGAGTACCATGACGACGCAGGACTCGCTGTCCCATCCCAATGCCTGACTCTTATGGCAAGAAAGTGAGATTTCCGATTTGAGCCCATGGCGGGCAACCGAGCAGGTTCGGATGTACATCGGGGCACCAATTTAGAGACGTGATAGGTTGGGACATCAGACCCATCGCCGGAGCAAAAGCATGAAGACATTTGCCGAAAATTACGATGAAGTTCTGGTACCGGTTATTTTTCAACCTTGGGCTAAAGAGCTCATCCGAGCGGCTCCGCCTTGGGATGGCGTGAATTTTCTTGACCTGGGATGTGGAACTGGCGCGGTCACTCGGGAAGTTGCCGCTTCGGGTGTTTCAGCTACCGGCTTGACCGGAGTTGATATGACTGCGGGAATGTTGGATGTCGCGCGAAAACGGGGCCAGGAAGCTGGCATTAGCGCAAATTGGGTCGAGGCAGATGCAACTTCACTACCATTCCCAGAAAACCAGTTCGACCTGGCATATTGCCAACAGGCCCTGCAGTTCTTCCCTGATCCGGTTAAGGCGCTCACAGAATTGCGACGAGTGCTGGTCGACGGCGCTAAAGTAGCCTTCTGCGTCACCACCGATTTGTCGGAAAACCCTTTACTGAAATCTCAATCTGCCGCGATGGACAAATATATTGGTGAAGCAGCAGGAGACTCGGTGCGTGCGATTTGTAGTTTATCAGATGGTGCACAAATTCGTGCATACTTTCGAGATGCAGGTTTCAAGTCCATCAATGTCGAAGAGGTAAGCCTGACGCTATTTCATCCAGATGGTTACGAATATGCGGCAGGCGCTATGGGAGGCATGCATACCGGGGACAAACTTTTGGAATTATCCGCCGAGCGAAGAGACGAGTGTTTCCGAGAATTCCTCATTGGTCTGGGCGAGTATTTTGACGGCAAATCCATGAAGTTTCCCCACGTCTCCAACGTGGTGACAGCTCTGGCGTAGAACGTCTGAAAAGCCCGCCTTGCAGGCATTGGCACCTACCGCAGCCTATGATTGCAACGAGAACCCAAAGTGACCGAAGTTGGAACCACAGAAATTAGTAAGGATCAGCTTGAAGCGGGCATCTGAACTGAACATTTTGATCTTGTTTATCGTTGGCAACTCGAAACCCGCTCAACCTCGAAGGAAATAAGATGACAGCATCGGTCTCAAACCTACGAGTTTTGGAAGCTGCACCCAACGTTCTGGCGTTCTATGATGGTAGGATCGACGGTGCCCGCTTGCATTCAAAAGAACTTAACTGGTTGGATGACGGTGCTTTTTCGCTTGGGTTTGCGAGTTACGCAATTCTCGATCAAGGCGAAGCATTGGTTTATGACACCAGCATTTCCATTGAACATGCACGGGCGGTCAGGCGTGAACTCGAACGCCGGGGCGTCACCTCAATTCGCGTCATACTTAGTCACCACCACAAAGATCACGTTGCCGGGACCGAAGTCTTTGCGGATTGCGAAATTATCGCCAGCGCGAAGTGCGCTCGGGCACTTTGCGAAAACCAAGAGGCTTTCGCAAAGTCATCTCCACCAATTGCCCCAGTAGTTATGCCCACCACGGTTTTTGACGATGTAATGGAGTTATCGGTCGGCAACATCGGCGTTGAGCTACGGCCCTTGGACATCCACAGCTTTGATGGCCTCACCATGTACTTTCCCAAAACGCAACTGCTGCTGGCTGGTGATACATTGGAAGACACTGTCACATATGTGGCCGAGCCGGATCGCCTGCGAGTACATTGTGCAGAACTTGAGCGCCTTGCGACATGGGCCATCCAAAATATTCTCCCCAATCACGGTGCACCCGACCGAATTGCTGGCGGCGGTTATGATCCGTCTTTCATAGGCGCGACCCGAGACTATGTCGAAAAACTATTGCGCTGCCGAAAAGAGCCGGGTTTGGGGACGCTCGAGTTATCAGAATTTATTGCTCGCGATATCGAAAGCGGAGCCTTGATATATTTCGAGCCCTATGAGCAGGTACACGCTTGGAATGTTAAATCAGTTCTAGCAATCTGACCTCGGATTAACGGCTGCTCCTGCGAGGTCTCGCCTTCCAAGTTTTGTCCGAGAACTGGACGGCAGGTTTGTCCGCGTTGTGTGAATTCATGGTTTCAGAATTGCTGCATGCTGCTTGAATGACCGCATTTTCTTCTGCGATGCAGCAGTGATTATTCGGCGACGCCGCAGGTTTTGCGCTGCGAGCGTATGCAGCAAGATTTTGGCACTTCCGCTCTGGGCTCTGAGCAGACTAGCGGCGATACAGCATCGTCCAACGCGACGGTGCCTCGAAACCGGACATTCTGTTTTCCGATAAGCTCACATGGTCAACACGGTGTTGACGCTAGGAGTGGGAGGGATGGATTGAGGAAAACTCATGTCCAGTTTCAATCTCCCCGCCGTCAAACCGAAGCGCATATCGTGGAACAAGGGACGGCTGGTTGGCCAGAAACGCCCTTTGCTGCCAAAGCAGGTCTGGGCCATCCACGCTCGGCTGGAACTCGCTGGCAATCTCCGAGATTTGGCGTTGTTCAACCTTGCGATAGACAGCAAACTGCGGGGCTGTGATCTCGTCCGCTTGAAGGTCGTTGATCTCGTTATCGGAGACCGCGTCCGCGACCGTGTCACGGTCATCCAAAGTAAGACTAACCGACCGGTGCAGTTTGAGGTCTCTGAAAACACACGTGATTCCATCTGGAATTGGGTATGTAGTCCAGAGATGCGCGGTTGTGCCTGCCTTTTTCCGAGTCGGCTCCATGACAGGCCGCATGTGTCGACCCGCCAATATGCGCGATTGGTGTGTGACTGGGTGTCTGTGATCGGTCTCGAACCGAGCAGTTACGGCACGCACTCGCTCAGACGCACGAAAGCGGCGCAGATTTACCGCAAGACCGGGAACCTGCGTGCGGTCCAGCTTCTGCTGGGTCACGCCAAGGTGGATAGCACGGTGCGATATCTCGGCGTGGAGTTAGAAGACGCACTAAGTATTGCTGAGAGGATCGACATCTGAAAGCCTGACGAGCGGCAAGACCAGCCGTTCGTCTCCCAAGACCGGTCACAACTTGATGGCGCAGCGACCGACTGTTCCGAGCCCAAAGCAGCCGTCAGTTTCAAGCGCAGCATATGGTACTTTGGGCGGACAGCAGCCATTCTCTGCGGGTGCGAGCATGATTGATGCTTGTTCTGGAAGCGGACCTTCAGCAGGCAGAGAATCCGAGCGCTCGTTCTGTGTTGCGATGAACCGGTAAGAGCCCAATCAGGACCTTAGTGGTGACGCCCCAGGTGGTTTGGCTGGTGCAATCTGGCAAACGCAGGCGCGCGTCGGAACCGAGCCGTTGACGGGATCAACCCGATCGTGTCCGATAACAATATTGAAGTTGGCTGTTTCCGGACTAAAAAAGCGGGATAGCCCCAAGGTGTCCGATTCACGGCAAACCGCTTAAACGTTGACAATTGGTCAGATGTGGCCTCAAAATACGAACTGTAGCCGGTACATACATTGGGAATGTCGGTTTCAAGGTTGGCCGGTCAAATCGGACAATCAGACACGAGTAACCTCTGAAGACTGGCCCACCAGCGGAGAGGTACCATTATGAAACGATATTTATTGTCTTTGGCCCTAGTGGCCGGTTTCGCGATGGCAGGGCCCGCGTTCGCCCAGAAACAATCGAAACCCAACATTGTCGTCATCATGGGTGACGACATCGGTATATGGAACATTGGAGCCTACCATCGCGGCATGATGGCCGGGCGAACACCCAATATCGATGCGATTGCGTCGGCTGGTGCGCTTTTCACCGACTATTACGCCGAGGCCAGTTGCACGGCGGGCCGGGCCAATTTCATCACCGGTCAATTGCCGATCCGAACTGGCCTCACAACCGTCGGTCAGGCCGGAGCAAAAGTCGGCATGCCCGCTGAAGCGCCGACCATTGCGACGGCGCTCAAGGATATGGGATATGCCACAGGGCAGTTCGGCAAGAACCATCTGGGTGACCGGAACGAGTATCTACCGACAATGCACGGGTTTGATGAATTCTTTGGCTACCTCTATCACCTTGATGCAATGGAAGACCCGTTTCACCCGGGTTATCCGCAGGAACTGAAAGACAAATACGGTCCACGCAACGTTGTTCATTCATGGGCGA
>PIVL01000666.1 GCA_003354145.1 Paracoccaceae bacterium | reverse complement strand
GGCAGTGTGGGACGCTGTGCGTAGACGAGTTCGTAGGGAGACATGTTGGTGGACTCGTGCGGGGACGCGTTGTAGCCAAGCATGATCCAGGGCAGGTAGTCGTACCATCTGTCCAAGGATCCAGCCTGCTCACATGCCTTTGTGAGTGCGGCTTTGGTCACCTGGACAATGCGTTCACTCAGGCCGTTGGTCTGTGGGTGCCCTGGTGCGGTCGTGCGGTGGTCGATCATGTTGTCCTGGAGGAGTTTGGCGAACTCGGTTCCCCACTCTCCGCCGTTGTCGGTAAGGACTTCGGCAGGGCACCCAAACCGGGCGATTACGTGTAGCGCGAATGCTGAGGATGTTTCTTCGGGAGTTTTGGAATACAACGGGACGAGGCAGACATACTTGGTGAAGTGCTCCACGATCACCATGACGTATTTGTGCTCTGATTTGGACTTTCTGGGCATTTTGGCGAGGTCGGCCGAGAAGCGGTAGTACATGCCCTTGATCTCGAGGGGGTTGAGTGTGGGGTTGACCTTGTCGAAGTTGGCCCTGTAACGTGCGCATGCTTCACACATACGGACTGCGTCGTGACACGTCTTGCGCATCTGTGGCCAGTAGAAGGCATCCTGCACCATCGCGCGTGTGCGCCGCTGTCCGAAGTGGCCGTTGCGCTCGTGCATGTGTTTTGCGATGTCGGCGCGTGCAGCAACATCGGGGACTGGTCTCTTCTGGCCGTTGGGCAGCAGCCTGTATAGGATGTCGTTTTCGATGAGGTAGTGGCGTCCTCTGGTGGCGGCGGCGGCGTGTGCGTCGGGGTCATCCAGGTGTCCACCGGCGAGCACGGTTAGCATGTCTGTGTCGGTGGTGGGTTCACTAGTGTCATGTGCACTGATTGCGGCCACCATCGAGCGTGCATTGGCGTTTGCTTGCGGGTTGGCTGCGTAGCCCCCCTCAGGGGGAGGCTCCCGGGGTTGCTTGTGGATGAAGTTTTGCAGCCCCCCCCCGCCTGTGGGCTCCGAGCTGCTACAGTGGTGTGGATTGTTGGGGGCTGTGGTGCTACACGTGGTGGTTTGCGGTGCGCCTTCGTACCCCAGGCCACTGCGGTCCCTGGGGTGGCGCCACGGGGGCTCGACTGGAGGTTGTGCCACCGCCAACCGTACCAGTGGGTCGTCATGGTCCCGTCCGTATTGCTCGGCGATCTCTTGTGCGCGAGATGCCGACCGTGAGAGGAGTGTCTGGAGGCTGTCGCGCAAGTGGTCGGCGGCCTTCCAGCAGGTGTCGTGGGCTCCGTC
>PIVL01000317.1 GCA_003354145.1 Paracoccaceae bacterium | reverse complement strand
CAGTTTCCTTCATGAACACATGAATTATACCATTCGGTTAATAAAGCAAGTGGTTAAATGATAGTGCGCCAAGATTTACCCAAGAGTGTTTCACGAAAGCGGCATTGCCGAACGCGCTCCTTCCGGTAACATTGTCCACACACCGGTCGTTCGTGTAGACCGCAGCAAACGGCGGTTGTCCGCCCAAAGTACCGAATGCTGCACTTGAAACTGACGGCAGCTCTGCACAGAAAACCGACTTGCTGTGGGTATTGAACAGCGGATACGTTCGAAACCAATTTCCAAGACTTCCGAGGCACAAATATGGCTACGATGGGAACACTTCATAATCGTCTACATGGCGGGCTGTGGCATGTAACGCATCCAGATAGGTTTCTGACAATCCTCGCTTCAGGGGGGCTGCAAGTTGAACCTGAGATACCAAACTCAGAACGTTGGACGTCATCTAGACCTGAAGGCTACTCATTTGTGAGACACATTGGTGGAATTAGCCTATTCGATTTTTCAGAATTTGACCCTGACTGTTACGAAGCAAAATACCCAATAAGCAACTGGTATGATTTTGTTCCCCATCCCAGAGCTTGGGGTGGGGCCGTGTGGATCGAAATCGACCGCGAAGCTGTGTCGCATTCATTGCTTTCCGCAGACCAGCTTCGAGAGCTTTGGGATCGAGACGGTCAACGCAACCGTAAGAGGATGCCAGAAATAGAATCTGCATACGTCGGGAATATGCCGAAGATGGCTTTCCGGTCTACGTTTTTAGCTTGGCAACAGGGGCGAGAGGCTCGCGACATCAACCTTGACGATCAGCCAGCCATCACCAAACTGCTAAATGAATGGGGGACTACCCTGTGACCCATGTATGCACAGTCCAATAGGACCCCATCAGCTTCGTCCGCTTTGGCGGGTTCCCAGCCTAGAGCCGACCCAAGCACTCACACTCGTCCCCATAAGCCCACCATGCGGTGGTTGGAAAGAGCAGTTGCGAGATCGCTCCCTTCAAAAGCTATTGCTTTCCGTATGCACGGTTGATGAGGTCTATTGTAAGCGGTGCGTACAGCCCATGGTATCGCGGATATCGTTGATGTGAGAGTCTGACCTTCAACTGATTTGGAGGTGATTTTATGCTTGATGAAGGCAGTGGTTTGGGGCGGCGCAAGCAAGTGAGGCGCACACCCGCAGAGCGTTCAGCGATTGTGGCAGAGACGTATGATCCTGGCGCGACGGTGGCTGGGGTCGCGCACAGGCATGGGATTGTTGCGTCTCAGTTATCCTCTTGGCGCACTGTTGCGAAGCGCAATGCAGACCGAGATAACCGACGCGGGTCAGGTTTTGCTGAGATCACAGTGATGACGGATGCTCTGCCTGTGCCGTTTGACGGCATTGAGGTTGTTTGTGGCGCCGTTGTGATCCGCCTGCCCAAGAGCATGGCGCCCAAGCGGATTGCTGACATTGCACATGGTTTGGCGCGGGGCGCGTGATCTATCCATCACAGGCGGTTCGGATTGTTATTGCGACCAAGCCGGTGGATTTCCGCAAGGGCCATGATGGGTTGGCTGCACTGGCCGAACGTGAACTGGACCTTGACCCGCACTCGGGCATCATTGTTGTGTTCCGCGCAAAGCGTGGCGACCGGATCAAGGTGTTGCTTTGGGACGGGTCCGGTCTTGTTCTTTGCTACAAGCGGTTGGAACAGGGCAAGTTCGCTTGGCCGAAAGTTCAGGACGGAGTTATGCGATTGTCCAAGGGGCAGTTTGAAGCGTTGTTTGAAGGTCTGGACTGGCGGCGTGTGATGGCGCGCCGAACGCGCCGCCCGGGTGTGACAGAGTGACTCTGCGCCTTGCAATGACGTGCAAACATGGGGTGATTCTGGTAGAGATTACCCATGTTTGACGTCCTCAAAAACCTTGATTTGAATGCCCTTCCTGCGGATGTGTGGGAAGTCGTTTTAGCGGTCGGTGAGCAGAATGCCGCCCTGACAGCGCAAGTCGGTGAACTTGAGGCGCTCAACACGCGACTGGAGCATTTTGTCAAAGAACTGAACCAGATCATCTATGGCAAACGCAGCGAGAAGTTGGGGCCTGATGAACGGCAATTGGCGTTTGAGGATATAGAGGTTGCGCAATCCGAGGCTGAGGCGCAGTCAGACACCATCGAGATGACCAAGCCGCGCAAGACGCGCAAATCCGCACAGCGCAACCTGGGTAATCTGCCAGACCATCTGGAACGTATCGAGGACGTGATTGAGCCTGACAGCATTGTCTGTCCTTGCGGGTGTGGTGACATGATCCGCATTGGTGAAGATCGCACCGAGCGGCTGGAAATCATTCCCGCGCAGCCTAAAGTGGTTGTGACCATCCGCCCCAAGTATGCCTGCCCCAAGAAGCAAGGTGGCATCGTACAAGCCGCCGCCCCTGTGCATCTGATCGAGGGCGGGCTGCCCACGGAAGGTACCTTGGCCCATATCGGCGTGTCAAAGTATGCGGATCACTGTCCGCTGTTCCGCCAGTCCCAGATATACGCCCGATCCGGGCTAAACATTGATCGCTCCACACTGGCGGGTTGGATGGGCAAGGTGTCCTTCCATCTTGCCCCCGTCGTGAATCATCTGCTGAATGAGCTGAAGTCATCCTCAAAACTGTTCATGGATGAGACACGCTGCCCTGTGCTTGACCCCGGGCGCGGCAAGACCAAAACTGGCTATCTCTGGGCCATTGCCCGCGACGAGCGCCCCTTTGGGGGCACCGCGCCACCCGGAGTGGTTTTCTGCTACGCGGATGGGCGTGGCGGTAAACATGCAAGTGAGTTTCTGATGGGCTTCACCGGCACGCTGCAGGTGGATGGCTATACGGGATACAACACCATGACCAAACCCGGCCGCAACTCGGGGCCGGTCAAACTGGCCTATTGCTGGGCGCACGCACGTCGTAAGCTCAAGGAAGTCCATGACCGCGATGCCTCGCCCATTGCCGGTGAAGGGCTCAAGCGTATCGCGAAGTTCTACAAGATCGAAGAGGCAATCAGGGGGCAATCGGCGACACAACGCAAGGCCGCACGACAGGAGCAAACCAAGCCTCTGTTGGATGACTTCGAGGTCTGGCTTAAAGTTCAGAGATCCCGCATCTCCGCCAAATCGCGCCTTGGTGAAAAGCTCAGCTACATTGCCAAATATATGGGCGGCCTAAAGCTGTTCCTCGATGACGGTTCCGTCGAGATGGACAGCAACATTGTCGAGCGCGCCATTCGCCCCATTGCCCTCAACAGGAAAAACGCGCTGTTCGCGGGCCATGACGAAGGTGGCAGAACCTGGGCCCGCATCGCGTCTCTTATCGAGACCTGCAAGCTGAACGGCGTCGAGCCATACGCCTACCTTAAGGCAACACTCGAAGCCATCGCCGCTGGCCATCCATCCACCCGCATCGATGAACTCATGCCCTGGAACTTTGACAAAAAGTCCTGAAACCGCTTACGGTTCAACTCTAAAAGAGATCGGGTTGGCATTCGGTATCACGGGGGACCGTGCGCGAACAATCTTACACTGGCTTGAGCACAAGCAACGATAGGAGCTTATGTGGACGAAATTTGGGGATGCATGGAAAATGCTGCGAGAATTGTGAAACCATGATAATTCGGTCACTAATCGGGTGATTACCTTGGGAGGCAACACTTCTAACGAAAAAACAAAAACTACCTCTCCATCAAAACACTCAGCTGCAGGAAGTACCTAGATGGCATTGATCTCCAAAATTGCAAAGCTTTTGTCCGGCCCAAAAACGATCCCCAAATTTACAGAGCTTTTGGCCGACCCAAATATTGCACAAATGAACCTGTCATCGTTAACCGATGATGATCTTATCAACCTTATCTTACAACGCTCTGAGGTGCTTTATGACCAGCCAAAGGGGGGCAAAGTGATTAGAGCATGGCAAAAAGGCAACAACAGACCAATACAGGCGGAAGTGTCCCGACTTGGGACCGAGGTAGCGCGCCGGGCGGCGGCAGTGGTTTACGGAGAATATCAAAGTCTTGCGGACACACTAAAATCCTTTGCTCCGAAACGTATAGCCGATATCGGCTGTGGTTACGCCTTTTTTGATCTATTTGCCGCACGTGATCTTGAGGCGAAGGTTCTTCTGATTGATCATGAGGTAAATGAACACCGCCACTTCGGTTTTCAAGCCGAAGGTGCGGCCTATTCGTCACTCGTGGTGGCACGTAAGTTACTGGAAGACAACGCAGTTGAAAGTAGTGCGATCGAAACCCTCAACCCCCGTGACCAACCTCCCGAAGAGGCAGCACCCGTCGATTTGGTCGTTAGCTTTCTGTCCTGTGGTTTCCACTATCCGGTCGATTCCTATTTGCCCTTCATCGACAAGGTGCTGGTCTCTGGTGGGGTGGCAATTTTTGACTTGCGCATGGATACAGCTGCGGCCCAATCCAAGCAGCTTGAAACCTTTGGCACAATCACTGACCTAGCTTCCCCGCAGAAGGAAAAGATACGGCGGGTGCAACTGAAGAAGAATTGAGCCGATGATGATCCACGAAAGCCCAATGGAACGTGCGAAACGGTTGACCCCCCGCGATTACCCACGGCGCTATCAGAGCATGTCGGGTGGCGTGTTCCGTTTCGGAGGACTGACAGGCGGGTGCCTTCACGCTTGAACATACTGGATGGATAGAATCTAGCGTTGGTCAGTCAAGATGAAGTCTGAACAGTTTGCAGGGCGGGGAGCGTCGTTCGCTGCGATGTGCATCAACGGCAAAGTTGCGGACTTTACTGCCATTCGCTGCAGTTGCAGCCCAAAACGACATGAACGGCGACTATGCGCAGGAAGCTGAATTTGCAAAATCCTGCAAAGCACACCCGGTTGTCGCTCATAGCCTAGTCGGATGCCGCAGCGCAGCTTTCGCACTGCCGCCGTTCGTGTATCGCGCAGCATTTCCGAAGGTCGAACAACGGCACTGCGGTGTGGTTTCAACGGGTCGCTGCAACACAGTTTCACCAGACCGGACATTCGTGCAACACGCAGCATTTTCATGTTTCGGATGACTGCAGAGCGCAACTCGCCGACCCTTCGCTGCAAGTGCATAATTTCAAGCTTCGACAATGCAGCAAATGATATGGAGGACAGGAAGTCCTCTGCTGCACAGCTATAAGGATCTGCTAACATCGAG
>PIVL01000316.1 GCA_003354145.1 Paracoccaceae bacterium | reverse complement strand
TTTCCATGGCTTTCATCAAACGTTCCACTGTGCAACGCGCGATATATTTCCCCTCGCGGCGCAGGGCATGCCAAACCTTGCGCGCACCATAGCGCTGGCCGCTGGCGTCATAGATGCGGTTGACATCCTCTCTATCATCCACATCTTTCCTGGCACGATCCGAGGCCCTGTCAGGGTCGTGTTCAACGGCCAACCGCGCATAATACGTTGCCTCTCAGCGAATGCATGCATTCGCCTGCCGGCCAATGGCTGGTGCGATCGGCAGAACTTTGCAAATCGGCCCGACACCAAAAACTGCGCAGTACTCCTCCCTTCTCGGGCATGTAAACATGCCCTGCCTGGCAGAGAATGAACCCAGTCATCGCTTGAACGGGCGGTCGAGCTCCGCCTGAGCGAAATACGCAGACGCCTTCTTCAGTATCTCGTTGGCTTGGCGCAACTCACGGTTCTCGCGCTCCAAAGTTTTGAGGCGCGCTTGTTCGTCACTGGTCAGCCCACTGCGCATTCCGGCATCGCGTTCGGCCTGCTGGCACCAGGCCCGCAAACTATCGGGCGAGCAGCCCAGCTTTGATGCAATTGCCTTGTAAGCAGCGTTATCGCTAGAGTAGTTTGCGCGGTTCTCTTTGAAAAGCCGAACGCCGAGAGTGCGAAATTCAGACGTGTAAGTCGGGGTAGGTTTTCTCTGTGTCATAGGGTCCATCCTTGGAGAGTTTTACTCTCCGGTAAACCCGGGGCGGTTCAGTCAGCCCATTCACCAGCCATTGCGACAATGGTCCCGCCTCAATCCCGACGCGGACATAATCGCCGCCGACCGAGGTTAGCAAAACAGCTATGTCATCAGGCTCAGTTGGGACTTTACGCTCGCAGATCACCTTGCCGACTTCATCGACAACACATACCGCAGTCTCCTGTACCGAGACACCCAAACCTACAAAATACGCCATATCGCCATTCCCTCCTTGATGCTCAAGGCCAGGATGACCCCGGTTCACATCATCATAAATGAAGGGGCTGCAATCCAAATACCGCATCCGAAATGGCCGCCGCCGCGATACACCATCTTTCGACGCCTGGAAGCTGGCCGCCAATATGGCTTGATAGCGGGCTGCAACCCGATATAATCACGATGCGGAAGTTTATGTGACAACACCTTCCGATTTGAGGGCGCCTCAAAAAGGTCAGTTCAATTTTCGAGCTCCGGAAAGAACCTTCCGCTTTGCTCGGTCACGAAATTCCACACGCTTTTCGTTGTCGGCGACAGGTCATTGTCGGCTCTGCGAAGCAGAAACCACTGCCTTCTGATCGGCAGATCAGGTGATTGCAGTGCGACCAAACGCCCCGATTTCAGCTCTTCCGTAACGGTGTGTTGGGAAATCAGTGCGATGCCCAGACCTGCGATGACAGCCTGTTTGATGGTTTCGTTAGAGTTCATCACCATCGTCTCATAGGACCGGCCCTCGCCGATCCTGTCCAGATATCGGGTCATCAAAATCCGGGTGCCCGAACCCGCTTCGCGTGAGATGATGATCTCGTCCAGCAACTCACTCGGCGACACCACCGGCTGACCGGCCAGCGGATGGCCAGGCGGTGCGATAATCAAATGAGGGTGCACCCCGATGGGTATGGCCGTCACCTCTGGGGAACGCGGCGGGCGGCCCATGATGACAAGATCCACAGATTGCTCATGCAGCGCAGTGATAATCTCGTCTCGATTGCCGATGTTCAGTGTTATGTATATATTCGGAAACGCCTTTTTGACCCCGGCGACCATAGCTGGGGCAAAATATTTACCCGTACTGACCACACCCAGAACCACCGATCCTGCAAGGCCCTCGCGGATGGCCGCAATCTGGTTGCAGCTGCCTCGCAGGGTGTTTTCGATCGTGTGTTGCGCCTGTTGGAGAATCCGGCCTTCCTCGGTCAGAACCATGCCGTCTCTGCCGGATTTCAGAACAAGTTCCGAGCCGACGAGGTCCTCCAAGGTGCGCAGCTGGCTGTGAACCGCAGGCGGGGTCAACCCCATCTGGTTTGCCGCCGTGGTGAACGACCCGGTCGCGGCCACCGCATCAAGCGCGCGCAGTTGCTTGAAGGTGATGGCAGACAGGCCCTTTATTAGATTTTCTTTAATCATGATTTCCCTTTTTTAAATTCTTTTGCAATTCAATTTCTGGAATATCAAGCCCTACACGACAGATTTTTGTGGAGGCACCATGTCTGGCAATGCGTTAATCATCTCTCCCCAGACCATTCCAGATCGGTTTGTTTCGGTGATCTCAGGCCTGTGTCGGGTAGCGGCCGACCTGTCTTTGACCATCGCGCGTGGCTCGCTTGGTCAGTCCCTCGGGGCAGCCGTGGGCCAGAACGCCGATGGCGACGGACAGAAGGCGCTAGACGTGCTGGCGGATGAGGCATTTTCCGCCGTGCTCAAAGATTGTTCGGTGCGCTGGTATGCCTCTGAAGAGCAGGAAGAGGTGATCGAACTTGACCCCAGTGGCACCTTCGCTCTGGCCATTGATCCGCTGGACGGGTCCTCGAACATCGACGTGAATGTCTCGATTGGAACGATCTTTTCTATCTACGAGGCCTACGAGGATCCGATCCAAAGCTTTTTGCGCAAAGCCAGCGATCAGATTGCAGCCGGGTATTTCATCTATGGCCCGCAGACCGCCCTGGTCGTCACCTTTGGTGCAGGTGTCTTGCATTTCACGCTTCATCCGGAAAGCCGGTGTTTCGAGTTGGCGAACTCTTCGGTCAACGTACCCGCGCGATCCTCGGAATATGCCATTAACGCTTCGAACTACCGCCATTGGAGCCAACCCGTGCGCGCCTTTATCGACGATTGCATCGCCGGTTCCGAAGGGCCACGTGACAAGGAATTCAATATGCGTTGGATCGCATCTTTGGTTGCTGAAACCCACCGGATTATGTCCCGGGGCGGCGTGTTCCTCTATCCCTCAGACGGCCGTGCTGGGTACGAGAATGGCCGGTTGCGCATGGTTTATGAATGCGCGCCGATTGCCATGCTGATCGAACAGGCCGGGGGGGGCGCCACCGATGGTTGCGACGCCATCCTCGGTCAGAGTGCGGCGTCGCTGCATGCGCGCACGCCTTTTGTCTTTGGCTCGCTCGAAAAGGTCGAGCGCGTCGCCGCCTATCACGATTTACCTGAAAACGAGGTCTCGGCGCTGTTTGGCTCCCGCGGCCTGTTCCGAGCCTAAGGACACGCCATGAGCACCAAGCATCCGATCATCTCTGTCACCGGCTCCTCGGGCGCAGGAACATCGACCATCAAACATACGTTCGAACAGATTTTCCGACGCGAAGGGTTCGAGGCAGTGTCGATCGAGGGCGATGCCTTTCACCGGTTCAACCGCGCCGACATGAAGGCCGAGCTGGACAAGCGTGCCACTGCGGGGGATGCCACGTTCTCGCATTTTTCGTTCGAGGCCAATGAGCTGGGTGAACTGGAGCGCGTTTTCCGCGAGTATGGCGAGACCGGCCATGGCCGCACGCGCCACTATGTCCACGACGATGCCGAGGCCGACAAATACGGCGTGCCGCCGGGCGATTTTACTGATTGGACCGAGTTCCGGGAAAACACGGACCTCTTGTTCTATGAAGGCCTGCACGGCGCGGTGGTCAATGACGAAGTCAATCTGGCTAAGCTGGCCGATTTGAAAATCGGGGTGGTGCCGGTGATCAATCTGGAATGGATCCAGAAAATCCACCGAGACAAGGACAGCCGGGGCTATTCGACCGAAGCTGTAACCGACACCATCCTGCGGCGCATGCACGCATATGTGCATTGCATCTGCCCACAATTCATCGAAACCGATGTTAATTTCCAGCGTGTTCCGGTCGTCGATACCTCAGACCCGTTCATCACCCGCTGGATCCCGACCCCGGATGAAAGCCTTGTGGTGATCCGCTTCCGCAACCCGCGCGGGATCGACTTTCCCTATCTGACTTCGATGATCCAGGGCAGTTGGATGAGCCGTGCCAATTCGATCGTCATACCCGGCAACAAACAGGATCTGGCGATGCAGCTGATCTTTACCCCGCTGATCGAACGCCTTGTGTCCAAGGCGCGCCGCGCCTGAGGAGGAAACGCTATGACCCGGATGGAAAATATCTCGGACACGATGGAGACCCGGATGGCCAACGCGATCCGCGCCCTGTCTATGGACGCGGTCCAGGCCGCCAGCTCTGGCCACCCCGGTGCCCCGATGGGGTTGGCTGATGTGGCAACGGTCCTGTTCAATCGTTTTGTCAATGTCGACCCAACCCACCACCGCTGGTCCGACCGCGACAGGTTCGTGATGAGCGCGGGCCATGGCTCGATGCTGGTCTATTCGATCAACCATCTGCTAGGCTATGACGATATGGATATCGACCAGCTGCGCAACTTCCGCCAGATGGGGTATCGTACAGCTGGACACCCCGAGTTTGGCCTTGCCAAGGGGATCGAGACCACCACCGGCCCGCTGGGTCAGGGGATCACCACCGCCGTGGGCATGGCTCTGGCCGAGCGGATGATGAACGCCCGTTTCGGCGACGATCTTGTGGATCATTTCACCTATGTCATTGCGGGTGACGGTTGCCTGATGGAGGGTATCAGCCACGAGGCCATCGACTTTGCCGGGCATATGGGGCTGGGCAGGCTGGTGCTGCTGTGGGACGACAACAACATCACCATCGACGGGCCAGTAAGCCTTTCGAGCTCGACTGATCAAAAGGTGCGGTTTGCTGCTTCCGGCTGGCATGTGCAGGCGGTGGACGGGCATGACCACGAGGCCATCGCTGAGGCCATTGAGGCCGCACGCGCCGACAATCGCCCTTCGATGATCGCCTGCAAGACCATCATCGGTTTCGGCGCACCCAACAAGCAGGGTACCTCTGCCACTCACGGCGCGCCCTTGGGCGCGGAAGAGATCGCCGCCGCGCGTGAATCGCTAGGCTGGCCCTATGCCCCGTTCGAAATCCCCGAATATGTCAAAACCGCCTGGGCGGCGATTGCTGCACGCGGTGCAACCGCCCGTGCCGAATGGCAGGCCCGGCTGTCCAACAGTCCCAACTGCGCCGCGTTCGAGGCCGCCATCGCGCCGGTTGATGCCGATGCACTGAACGCCGCCCTCAATGCTCACAAGGCGCGACTGTCGCAGGACGCACCCAAGGTCGCCACCCGCA
>PIVL01000031.1 GCA_003354145.1 Paracoccaceae bacterium | reverse complement strand
CAGGCTTTGACGAACTTGATCAAGAATGCCGGAGAAGCCATTGAAACATATAAAGATAAAAACCCGGACAAGGGTATCGATGCGCAAATTTTGGTCACTTTGATACAGGATAACGGCGACTGCGTTATCACAATTGCGGACAATGGTATCGGACTTCCAGAAGATCGCGCACGGCTGTTTGAGCCCTATGTCACCACACGTAGCGAAGGCACCGGACTTGGGTTGCCAATTGTCAAAAAGATTATCGAAGAGCACGGCGGGAGCCTTGTTTTAGAGGACGCTCCGGTATTTGCCGGGCAAAGTCGATATGGCGCAATGGCGGTGATCCGCCTTCCGTCCGTTATTACACCCACGAGCGCACAAGAGCAGGAAAAGCAGGACTGATATGAGTGATATTCTAATTGTTGATGATGAACGTGATATTCGGGAATTGGTGTCTGATATTCTTGAAGACGAAGGATATGCGACACGGCTGGTCGGTAATTCAGATGATTGCATGGCGGCAATCAATCAGGAACCGCCGTCGCTTTTGATTTTGGATATCTGGCTGAAAGACAGTCGCATGGACGGAATCGACATTTTAAAAACGGTAAAACGCGACAATCCTGATGTGCCGGTGGTGATCATTTCGGGTCACGGCAACATTGAAATCGCTGTGGCTGCGATCCGGCAAGGGGCGTATGACTTTATTGAAAAACCCTTTAATATTGATCAGTTGATGGTGGTCGTGCGCCGTGCAATGGAAGCGTCGCGTTTGCGCCGCGAGAACAGTTCGCTTAAACGGCGCGATGTGTCTGGCGCAGACATGATTGGTACAAGTGCCGCGTTTCGAACTCTTGTCAGTCATCTGGACAAGGTGACCAAATCGAATGGGCGGGTAATGCTGACCGGGCCAGCCGGCGCAGGCAAAGAGATTGCCGCGCGCTATATTCACTCTAATTCCAATCGAGCCTCTGCGCCCTTTGTGACGGTAAATTGTGCCGGTGTGGCACCTGAGAACATGGAGGAAATGTTGTTTGGTCGCGAATCTTCAGAGCGCGGCGTCGAGCCAGGTTTGCTGGAAGAGGCTCATGGTGGCGTGGTCTATTTTGACGAGGTCGCCGATATGCCTGTCGGGACCCAATCCAAAATTTTGCGGGTTCTAGTGGATCAACAGTTTCAGCGGGTCGGCGGTAGTGACCGGGTTCGGGTGGATTTGCGGGTAATTTCCAGCACAAACAAGGATCTGGATGTCGAAATTGCCGAAAAACGCTTTCGCGAAGAGTTGTATCATCGTCTGAATGTGGTGCCAATTGCTGTGCCTTCTCTTGAAGAGCGACGCGAAGATATACCAATTCTGACTGAGAGCTTTATTGCTGCGTGCAACGAATCTCAGGGATTGCCTCTGCGCACAGTCAGTGACGAGGCAATTGCGCTGATGCAGACGATGATTTGGCCAGGCAACGTGCGCCAGCTCAAGAACCTGATCGAACGGGTCCTGATCCTTGGTGATGGCAGCGGTCCGATCGAGGCACGCGAATTGCCTGCCGAAGAGGAATCCAGCGACGAAAATGGCCGGGTGGTTCTGTCAGGGGCTTTGGCAACAATGCCGCTGCGCGAGGCGCGCGAGGCATTTGAGAGGGAATATTTGCTGACCCAGATTAACCGCTTTGGCGGCAACATCAGTCGCACAGCATCCTTTGTCGGCATGGAGCGCAGCGCATTGCACCGCAAACTGAAATCATTGGGTGTGGTGACATCGTCAAAATCAGGGGCACGCGTTGCCTATGTGGAAGATGCCGACGAGGAGGTAGAGGCCGTGGAATAGGTCTTAGCCCCGGTTCACGATCTGCCATTGGTCGTCATTATAGCGGATTACACAGGAATTTTCCGTGAGCGGCGGCAACTGCGTTGTCGCCGTTGCCGGTACTTTGTTTTTGATTGATTCAGGGCAGGTGGGGATCGTTACCGGTTGATAGCCTTTTTCAGCCATGCACATATCCTGAACTCGACCGCGTAAGGCTCTATTGACATCAACTGTGTAAAAACCCCCATCTGCCCAATAGCCGGGTGTTCTGTAGCAGTCATCCGCCGCCCCGCAAATTGTTCTTCCCGGATAGAAGAATGGCGGATTCTGACGTATCTGAGTGTTCACCGGCACATCCTTGAGCGCGGCCACCTGACAAATGGTGGTGTCGTTCTGCATCTTGCTGACCGACACGCCGGGACGATAATAGATCGACATGGGCCCGCAGGCAGCCAGCACCAGCAACGTCGGGATGATTTTCAGATGTGGTATCATAGCCCCATAGTGCCGCAACATTTGATCCGTGGCAAATAAGCTGACTGGCAAAAGGGGGCGAGGGCCGGTTGATTATATACCATCCTCAAACCTCAATTTTCCATTGATTCAAGTCATTCTGATATGCTCCGAAAGTGAACCGAACGCTGGGCTAGGGCGCTCTCAGTCCAACGGTAGTGTCAGAAGCTGGCAAAATCCCAATAACAGCCATTCGAATCGTAATTCGTGCCTTTTTTGATATCCGACAACGGTTTACTTCACCGGGGTGTACCATATCGGCGATGTGTAAGCTCGATCCTGTATCGTTGCTGGGACAGCATCGGGAAGTGGAATACCATAGAATGCGGCGTCATATGTTGTCCACCGAGGTGTGGGAATTTCCAATGCACGAACGTAGTAGAACGCCGACTCGGAAGGATCAAAATCAGGATCGGTCCAAAACGCCGTCAGCATTGCGGCACCGATCGAATTTGTATAGGTCGCCTTGTCGATATTTACGGTGCTTCCAACACTTTCGCGAACGCGACCGTCATCGCCGATGGTTCGACCATCCGATACCGCAACGTCGTAAATTCGTTCATGCAGTTCCCCGCTTTCATCGAGCCATCCTTTGATAACCTGGATGCGGTCCAGATTTGCACCATCCGGATCGCGCAGCGCGCGGACAAGGAAGTTGGGTGAGCCGTTTTCAGGCGCATCTCTCAAATCTCCGCCCATTGGTACGCCACGATCATAGCCCAGGTCCACGAAATCAGGCCGGTCCATATCATTGGCGTTAAAGTCCCAACCGCCAAACACACGCACCCGGATTCGCGAACCGGTCGTGGCATAGACCTCTTTGCGCTTCATCGCGGCGAACAGATCCTTGCGGGTATTGGTCCGGGCCCAGACCGCCATCAGCCCGGATGCGGATTCTTGTGCCGTCAGAATGCGCAAAGCAGGGTCATCCGACGGAAGCACGTCGCGGTTGTGTCGGTTTGGCGATGGTTCCGTATGTGCATATTTGCCAAAGTAATTCTCTTCCCGTGACGTCGGGAGAGCTGTGTGGGCGTCAGTGGCTCCAATCATACCAAATTTATACGGATTCGCGCCAAGCTGCTCGCCCAGTTTGAGGCCCAGTTTCAACGCAGAACGAGCGTGCTCGTATTGCAGCATGTCCGGGGTCTTTGCTGCAGAACCATCAATATTCGCGACGTCCCACCGCTCGAAATCGGCGAATTCATCGTCGGGCGACAACAGCGGGTGGGTTTCTTCGTCGCCTTTGATTTGCGTCATCTCATGCAGAGGTTCCCAGCGCGCCCGCATTTCAGCATAGGCTTTATCAATTGGCTCACCAGAAAGCGTCTTGCCCGAGAACATCAGCCCATTGCTGAGATTTCCATTGTGAGGGATTGCGATGACCTGCCCGCCCACGCTGGCCTCATAGTTCTGCATGTACTTCCACAGGTCTTGCGGATCATCGCTTTCAAACATTGAAAACGGCAGAGTTCGACTGGTTTTTTCAGCACCATCCCTGAACAGAACAACCCGGTGAAGATTGTCACCACCCGGCGTCGCACTCCATTCGAACCCCATTAACGTAGTGAAGGTTCCGGGATCGTTGTATTCATCGGCAACATGAACCGAACCTTCCCAGATTGACCGGGAAAGATCGTCATTGCTGAACGGATTTTCTCCGGACAATGATCTAGCAATTATGTCCTGAAATGCCTCCATGCGGCCTTCCGGCCCGGCATTAAATCTATCATAGACCCAACGCCCCCATGCGTCGTCCAGCAGCAGTGGATCTGACGTTTGCAGACCGGTGGCCAAGCCATTGAGTTCTGCATGTTCGGTGACAGCCAGAAAGTCGAGAGGTCGGATCAGTTGGACGGGCTGTCCGGTGTTCGAGATAATCTTTTCCCCACGCGCTACCCGAAACGCATCGTGAATATCAAGGGACGTCCCAACAAGCCCAGCATCAAATGACACCTTGGTGTGAAAATGCGTATCGCCGAAAAAAACCTGGTCCGGATGGTGGCGGCCGACATGTGGTGAGTAATTGCGTTCCTCGACAAAATCCTCCTCGGTAAGCTGCAGATCGAGCGGTGAGCTTGAAATTGGTGCTGCGGCCAATGACGTGAGCAACCCTGCCAGTGCTGTTGTCGCTGCCAATCGACGCGAGACCTTGCCTCGCAGGTTCAAAAAAAACGTATTCAACATTACCTTGCCCTCCCAATAATAGCTAACACCAGAGTTCCGGAAATGAGGAACGGTGGTTCGAACGTGTTCTTTTAAAATTCGTATTACCGATAGGTTACA
Organism: Paracoccaceae bacterium; assembly: GCA_003354145.1. Taxonomy (GTDB): domain Bacteria; phylum Pseudomonadota; class Alphaproteobacteria; order Rhodobacterales; family Rhodobacteraceae; genus NORP181. Next base: position 18,162 of record PIVL01000031.1, on the reverse strand, counting down.
CAATTTCCGGGTCAAATTAAATGAGTATGTCATTGGCAGCATTAGCTGATTTTCTGAGTTAGCGTATTGGTTCACTCTTCCAATGGGTTAGATGCTCAGTGGGACAATATCGACACCTAAGCAGCTAAAGGCAAAAGGGGGATTGTAGTAGTCCCATTAGGCCTTTACCAAAACGCCAGGCGCGAAGTCATTTACGTTGCATCTTTGTCAAAATAATATGGAAAACGTATACCCTTCTTGAAGGCAGCACGGCTTTCACGTTCTATGTCGTGCAGACAAACACGAAACGCTTAAGGACCAGAGGTCAAATGGCATGAAGGTCATCATTTGCGGAGCAGGGCAGGTCGGTTGGCAAATCGCCCGGCATTTGTCGGGTGAAAACAACGATGTGACGGTTGTTGACAACAACTCGGATTTGGTACGTCGCGCCACGGACACGCTCGACGTGCAGGGGATTGCCGGCTTTGCCAGCTATCCTGATGTGCTTGACCGGGCAGGGGCGCATGACGCTGATATGATTATTGCCGCCACCCATTCGGACGAAGTGAATATGGTCACCTGTCAGGTGGCCCATTCTGTATTCAGCATCAAACGCAAGATCGCCCGGTTAAGGTCGCAATCGTACCTGACAGCAATCTATTCGGATCTGTATCGGCGCGATCATCTGCCCATTGACGTGGTTATCAGCCCCGAACGCGAAGTCGCCGCGGCAGCGATGCAGCGCCTGTCGGCGCCTGCTGCGTTTGACACAGAAACCTTTTTGGATGGCAATGCGCGTTTGCTGGGCATCACTATCGAAGAAGAATGCCCTGTCGTTAACACGCCTTTGCGCCAGCTAACCGATCTGTTCTCGACATTGCGCGCCATTGTGGTTGGGGTGCGCCGCGAAGGTACATTGTTTGCACCTGAATCCGGAGACCAGCTGTTTGTCGGTGATTCCTGTTATGTGTTCACCCATGTCGAGGACGTTGCCCGAACCATGGAGGTTTTCGGCAAGGTCCAGAAAAAACAAGACAGAATCGTCATTGTCGGTGGCGGGAATGTCGGTCTGACCGTGGCGCAGGAACTGGAAGCTCGCGAGGGTCGCACACGTGCCAAGATGATTGAACGCGATCGCGAAAGTGCCGAACGCGCCGCCGAGGCGCTCGAGAGGACCATTGTGCTCCATGGCGACGGGCTGGATTCGGTATTGCTGAAAGAAGCCGGAATCTCACGCGCTGATGCAATGCTGGCGGTAACGGATGATGACAAAACCAATATGCTGGCCGCTGTGCGCGCCAAATCCGAAGGTTGCCCTTTGGCAATTGCGCTGATTAATGACCCGACGCTGGTGCCGCTTATGGTGCCGTTGGGAATTGACGCCTACATCAACCCGCGCGCCACCACGGTAAGTTCTATCCTGCGCTATATCCGGCAAGGACGGGTTCGCGCGGTCTATTCCATTGGTGATGCAGAGGCCGAAGTGATCGAAGCCGAGGTGTTGTCAACTTCGCCAATGTCCGGCCAACGCCTGCGCGACATTGATTTCCCCGAGGGCGTTCTGGTTGGCGCAGTAATGAAAAACGGTGAATTGCTAAGCCCTGTGGGCAGCCTTCGCATTGAAGAGGGTGACGTAGTTGCCATCTTTGCGATGGCTCCCGATGTCCCCGAAGTCGAGCGCCTGTTGCAGGTCTCGATCGACTTTTTCTAGCAATGCGCGCCCCGGACAAACCCGGAATATTGGTAAGCCTGCCTTTATTCTTGTTGATCTGGGCTGCGTTTTCGGTGTCGATGTTCGCCCCGGCGACCTACGGGCTGATTCAAGGCGATATAGAGTCAGGCCAATCCTTCCTGTTCGCGGGCTCTGGTGGACTGGTGGTGATTACCCTGATCGCGCTGGCCCGAGGCGGCAGAACCCCGCGATACGGAACACTTGGGCAATTGTTGTCCTTGGCGGGGACGTTTGCGTTGTTGCCGGTCTTTTTGGCAGTGCCGTTTCATGATGTTCTGCAATCCACCCGTTTCTTTAATGTCTATTTCGACATGGTCAGTTCGATAACCACCACAGGGGCCAATTTGTTCGATGATCCTTCTCGGTTGAACAATACGCTGCATCTGTGGCGGGCGCAGGTGGGGTGGATGGGCGGCTTGCTGATGTGGATCGCGGCCTCGGCGGTATTGGCACCTTTGTCGCTGGGCGGGTTTGAGATCACGGCACGTGGACAACCCGGTCGATCCGCTGGCGGGTCAACCCGAACCGAAGGGTATGAGCCGCGGGTGCGGTTGCTGCGGATCACCGGCACGCTGGCGCCAGTCTATATAGGGCTGACTGTGGTTGTTTGGCTTTTGCTGATGACAGCAGGCGAGAAATCACTGATCGGGCTTAGCCATGCCATGTCAGTTATGGCAACGTCCGGTATCTCTCCGGTGGGGGGAGTGCAAAATGGATTTTCCGGGCAGACTGGCGAGATTGTTTTGTTTCTGTTCATGTTTTTCGCCCTGTCCCGTCTGACGTTTTCCAATGACACGGCCACAACCGGTTTTAGTCGCCTCGATAAAGACCCCGAATTCCGCCTTGGTCTGTTGCTTGTGCTGGGCGTGCCGATCTTATTGTTCATTCGCCATTGGCTGGCCTCTTTTGAAGTTAATGCCATGGAAAACATATCACTGGCATTGCACGCTTTCTGGGGCAGCATGTTCACGGTGATGTCGTTTCTGACCACAACCGGCTTTGTCAGTGCGGATTGGGCCGAAGCGCAGCAATGGTCTGGGTTAGGCACGCCGGGGTTGATCCTGATGGGGCTGGCGCTGATCGGTGGAGGCGTGGCGACCACGGCGGGTGGTGTCAAATTGCTCCGGGTTTATGCGCTTTACCTAAATGGTTACCGCGAAATTGAGCGGCTTGTGCATCCGTCATCTGTCAGCGGAGCAATTGGCGGCAATAAACGCATTCAGCGCAACGGGGCCTTTACTGCGTGGATATTCTTTATGTTGTTCGCCTTGTCTCTGGCACTGGTGGCGGTGGTCCTTGCTGCACTTGGGGTCAGTTTTGATCAGGCTATGGTCCTTAGCGTTGCAACCCTGTCAACAACTGGTCCGCTGATTGATGTCGCCGCAGAAACGCCGATCCGATTGGTCGAGCTAAGCGATTGGACTAAAGGCGTGTTATGCGCGGCTATGATCCTTGGGCGGTTGGAAACCCTTGCAATTATCGCGCTTTTAACGCCTGATCTGTGGCGCAGGTGATGTGGTAATTTAAACCTCTACTGTAACGGATTGATTTTTAGGCTGGAATCTCTGCGTTCCTCACGACATACTCAATTCTAATAAGCGCGTTGATCCGCAGCGCGGCGTAAGAACAAAAGCGAGATTTTAAAAATGGCTTCGGACAGACAAAATTTACAGGATGCCTTCCTAAATCATGTACGCAAAACCAAGGTTCCGGTGACTATATTCCTGATCAATGGCGTAAAATTGCAGGGCGTCATTACTTGGTTTGACAACTTTTGTGTGTTACTGCGCCGTGATGGCCAGTCACAACTAGTCTATAAACATGCGATTTCGACAATCATGCCGTCGCAGCCAATTTCATTGTATGAGGGCGAAGACGCTTCTTGATGGAACATGACAGGGAAGTCACCCGAGCATGGGTGCTACATCCCGACATTAAATCTGACCAACATCGCCGCCCGGCCGAGCCTGCGCTTGCCGAGGCTGTTGCGCTGGCCGCTGCTTTGTCTGATCTCGAAGTTGTGGGTGGCGACATTGTACGTTTGCCCAAAGCGCATGCTGGGATGTTGTTTGGTAAAGGCAAGATCGAAGAGATTGCCGGATGGCTGCATGACCACGAGGTTGAACTGGTGCTGATTGACGGCACTGTGTCCCCCGTTCAGCAGCGTAATCTGGAAAAGGCATGGTCGGTCAAGATTTTGGACCGAACCAGTCTGATCCTGGAGATTTTCAGCGAACGCGCCCGAACTAAGGAAGGCGTGTTACAGGTCGAAATGGCCGCCTTGTCCTATCAGCGCACCCGACTGGTACGCGCCTGGACCCACCTGGAACGTCAGCGTGGTGGTCTGGGTTTTGTCGGCGGGCCGGGGGAAACCCAGATTGAATCTGATCGGCGGGCCATTGATGACCAACTGGTACGCCTGCGTCGGCAATTGGCCAAAGTTGTTAAAACCCGCACCCTGCACCGGGCCGCGCGCGCCAAGGTGCCATATCCGATTGTGGCGCTGGTGGGCTATACCAACGCCGGTAAATCAACGCTGTTCAACCGCTTGACTGGTGCCAAAGTCATGGCCAAGGACATGTTGTTTGCTACTCTGGACCCGACAATGCGCCGGGTTGAACTGCCTGACGGGCCGGAAATTATCCTGTCTGATACGGTTGGGTTCATCAGCGATTTGCCGACCGAACTGGTCGCCGCATTTCGCGCCACGCTAGAAGAAGTATTGGGCGCTGATCTGGTCGTGCATGTGCGTGACATTAGCCACGAAGACACCGAAGCACAGGCCAAAGACGTTGAAACCATCCTGACTGTGCTGGGTCTGGAGGAAGACCGGCCCCGGATCGAGGTCTGGAACAAACTCGATTTGTTATCGAAAGAAGACCGCGACGCCGCCGAAATTCGGGCTGAGCGTGAAGAGGATGTATTTGCGATTTCAGCGCTGACTGGCGACGGGCTGGATACTTTGTTAACGGCCATAGCCGCGTCTATTCAGGGCGCGCGCTATGAGAGCGTGCTGAACCTGACATTTGCAGAAGGTAAACGCCGGGCATGGTTGTTTGCCGAAGAGGTCGTGCAGTCAGAAAAGCAGACCGAAACCGGTTTTGACATCACCGTGGTTTGGACCGCCGAACAGGAATCGCGGTTTTTGGCGGTCTAGCCGTCGATCTGTTTCTGGTAATCTTCCGCATCAAACCAGCCTTGCGAGCGTTGAACTTTCTGACCCGCGTTCAAATCCCATTCTTCCCAGCCGCTCCAACGCGCGGGTCAGACATATGCGCCAATATTTCATCCGGCGATACGTCAGGTAGGCGGGTAAAGGTAATCTTATGTTGCTTTGGATGTGTCATCATGGGGCAGGGACCAGATTTGTCACGCCAACCGACGCCGCACGCGCCAGATCACTGTCCAGCGACATCGGTATATATTCACCGCGTCGCCACAACTGCGCCAGATCATCATAATGACGAGACAGAAAATGGCCGGATTGTCCGGTTGCGGTGATAAAGACGGAACTGTCTGGATCGGCAAAATCATAAACCCCACGATAGCCCGCACCATGCACGTTCTGAAACGGATCATCGCCGGTGCCCGACGTCCGGCCCCGTAGCAGGGTATTGTCGCCACCGCTGGTGGATTGTCTAATGTTCACAAAATAGCTGAGCAGCGGCACCTTGCCCAAAGTTGGATGGTCATGCGTCGCCTGATGCGCGTCCCCCCACCGCAACGATTCCAACGTCGAACCATAGCGTTCAGTAATCCAGACCAACGCGTCATCCAACGCAAGACGGGCCATGTCAGTACAGGTTTCGACCGGCGCGCTTTGAACGACATCGCACCAGACCGATGCCCCGTCGATATCGCGGTAGACACGTTCGATGAACAAAGGTTGCACATGAGGGAATTCATCCGCCAATGGCCCCAACTCATCAGCGATCAGGCGCGTCTGTAATGCACGTATCCATGCCGCATATATCAAAGGTTCGGGCAAATGCTCGTTCATCTCGCCATTCCAGTCGGCCAGCAACGCCAATGCGATCTGACGCTGCCGTTCAGGCGTACCTTCCGGGGCGGCCTGTCCGGTGAACCACAAATCCGCACCGATTAGCGGCAGCAATGAGCGGGCGGTAAAGCTGACTGTGTCAAGCTGCGCCTCGATAAAGCTGTCGCGGGTATGAACTTGTCGGTTCTGCATCAGCTTTTGCCAGCGATTGATCCGCTGCGTGTCGCCCCAAAGGAAAGAAATGTGGTTGGGAAACGGACGATCCAGTATCTTGTTGTTAGTGTTGCCCAAAATACCGCCGCGGGGTTGCACGAATTGCGGGTTGGATGCATAGGGCGCACGCCCACGCCAGCGATTTTCGACGCGCCAGCCTTGCGATGGTATCCGCCCCTGACCTTGACTATTGGCATCACGCTGAGGAACCGCACCAATCAGTTTCATTGCAATGTTGTCCTGATCTACCAGAGACAGGTTTTGCGACGGGGCAATATAACCTTCGCTGACATCAATGGCCTCACGTACGGATTTTGCGCTCATCAGATCGATGGCGGCAGACATCGAAGTGTCCTGGGGGGTTAGCATCGTCCAAGCAAGTGATGCCACATGACCCGCAGGGGTGATTGTGGCCAGATCATACATTCTACCGGGAAGAACCGGGCCGTTTTCGCTCCACCGCAGGGTCAGAGTAATGGGGGCAGCGTTCTTGATTTCGATAATCGAGGGGCGCGATTTAAAAGATTTGTAACCGTCTGGGGTCAGATACTCTTCGGTGTTTTCGGGGTTCAGGCGCTCGATAAATACATCCTGATCGTCCAGATAAGATGATGTAACAGCCCAGCCCAATGATTTGGATCGACCAATAATCATTGCAGGCATACCCGGAATGGTGCCGCCAATCACCCCACCAGACGACAGCTCAAGCCGCGCCAGATACCAGGTGCCGGGGGCGGTAAAGCCCAGATGCGGGTCATTGGCCAGCAGGGTACCACCGGATGCGGATCGCGTGGTGGCAGCGCTCCAGGCGTTCGACGCCCCGGCAAGTCCTGCCTTGGGGAAAGGAGACAGGGGCGAGGACGGCATCGCGGCACCTTTGGCATAGCGGGGCAGGGTCGGAAATAGCGAGGAATATTCAGGCAGGGCGGCAATGCCGGTGCCGGGAACGTCCGGTAAAATGTCTTGCAGGCGGGCCGGATCATTCAGCATCAGATCCGTTCGTGCGCGCAGAACTTCGGCGGCCAGATGGCCAGACAATTGCAACCCCATGAGCTTCAACACTGCCAGCGAATCTGCAGGTTGCCAGGGGGCTACGGGTGTGCTGAACAGGAACATTTCTGGCGCGCCACGCCCCAGTGCTTTGTCGTTGATCTCGCGCAAGCGTGCGTTGACGCCTTTGGCATAGGCCCTAAGCGCGATAAGGGTTTCGGGGGTTTGGGCATCCACCGATTGCTGGGCAAGGCGGTAAAGATCAAGACGGCGCAGCAGGCGGTCAATGGACACAGTGCGTTCGCCAAACACCTCGGACAGGCGGCCCTGCACGGTGCGGCGAAGGGTGGTCATTTGCCAAAGACGATCCTGCGCATGGGCATAACCAAGGCCGAAATAGACATCGGCATCAGATTCAGCGGCGAAAATATGTGGCACATTGGCATTGTCGCGCACAATTTCGACGGGGCCGGACAGGCCGCGCACCGTAACTGTGGCGTCATAATCAGGAAGCGACTGACTGGCCAGATAGTAGACCATTCCAACACCCAGAACGATTAACGCAATCAACCCGGCGACAAGTCTAATAAGCCAGCGAAACATCAGTGCCATTATTGTCCTCGATATGCCTGCAATTTCTGGTTTGGTCATTTAACCTTACCAAATTGCCTGATAGGTAACGCCTAAATGTAGATAAGCTGGATCAAGGGGAAAGCAAATGGCAAAACTGGCGTTTCTGGGACTGGGCGTAATGGGATACCCGATGGCGGGGCATTTGCAGGCAGCGGGGCACGATGTGACAGTCTATAACCGCACAGCTGCCAAGGCCGAGGCATGGGTAAAAGAACATGGAGGGAGCAGCGCTGCGACCCCGCGAGAAGCCGCAGCAGGTGCTGAATTTGTGATGTCTTGTGTTGGTAATGATGATGATTTGCGTAGTGTCTGTACCGGCGAGAGCGGTGCGTTTGCCGGAATGGCTGCGGGCAGTGTGTTTGTCGATCACACCACTGTGTCGGCTGCTGTCACGCGCGAGCTTTGTGCCGCTGCAGCGTCTGGCGAAATCGCCTTTGTGGACGCACCAATTTCCGGCGGCCAGGCGGGTGCAGAAAATGGCATTTTGTCGGTGATGTGCGGGGGCGATCCGGATGCCTTTGACCGGGCGGAACCGATTATTGGTGCCTATTCGCGCATTTGCCGACGTATCGGAGACAGCGGCGCAGGGCAAATGACCAAGATGTGCAATCAAATTGCAATCGCCGGATTGGTGCAGGGGCTAAGCGAAGCCATGCATTTCGCCGAAAAGGCCGGTCTGGACGGGCGCGCCGTGATTGAGGTGATCAGTCAAGGCGCTGCAGGTAGCTGGCAAATGAACAATCGTTACGAAACCATGATTGACGACCATTTTGAGCATGGTTTTGCAGTTGACTGGATGCGCAAAGATCTGGGGATCTGTCTGGATACGGCAGATGAAACCGGGGCCAGTCTGCCAGTTACGGCTTTGGTCGATCAGTTCTATAAAGACGTGCAAAAAATGGGTGGTGGTCGCTGGGACACCTCAAGCCTGCTAAGCCGGTTACGCAAAGCGGGTTAATCCGGGTTATCAGTTGTCTCTCCTTCCCCGAAAAGGGGTAGGAGAGACCTTTGGCAGAGGTGTTTTCACGAGAAGAAGTTAGGGGGTTCCGTGTCCTTACAAGTCGCCCTAAGGGATGATGCGGGTATATTTTGAACCATCAAGCGTGGCACCCACGCGCAGGCCGGCCTGACCAAAGACCACAGCCAGAATAGGCGCGCGCAAAGTGTTTGAGTCAGTCGCTACTGAATCGCCTTTATCGCTGACCACATATCCAATGTCAGCTCCGGCAGTCCAGCCCGACGAGCGGCGGAACTTGCTTAGGGCATCATCTGTCATGAAGAACAAGACATGCGAATACTGTTGAGCTCCTATCTGGAACCCTGCGCTGGCACCTGTAGAACTGTAATAGTCAACCGTGACACCACCCACACGCAGCGCGCCTTGCCCGTATGAGGCGCCAAAAACAAATCCAGCCTCGGTCACAAGTGGCATCACCAGCATGCCGGTGGATTTCTCAGCCAGCGTTATCGTGTTGGGATATAAATCATACATTTGGTTCAGCGTTGCATCAACGCGTGCGTCGATCTTGGCGCTGCCGTCACTGCCAACACCGTTACCGCAAGCCGCGGTTACGGAAAGGCCTGCCAACGCAGATATTGTAAATCCGCGGCGGGTCAGTCGGTTTGGGGTCATTGTCATGGGATAACTGCCTGTATACTTGCCTGATTTCGCCGGGTTCACCGGTCTTGGCACAAGATATACGCATAATTGTAAGCGCTGTCACCATAGAGAGACGCAGAATCGGCGGCTTATCGCTGTATTTTGGTGTATTTGGGTACTTAGCCGTTGATAGCGCGCGCCACGTCCAGTGCGAAATAGGTTAAAACACCGTCACAGCCAGCTCGGCGGAACGCCATCAGGCTTTCCAGCATCACCTTATCGCCATCAATCCAGCCGTTCTGAGCCGCGGCCCTGATCATCGCGTATTCACCAGACACCTGATAGGCATAGGTTGGCGCGCCAAATGTGTCTTTGACCTGTCGGCATATATCCAGATAGGGCATGCCTGGTTTGATCATAACCATATCGGCGCCTTCGTTCAGGTCACGTTCAATCAGGCGCAACGCTTCGTTCGAATTGGCCGGATCCATTTGATAGGTGTTCTTGTCACCGGTCAGTGCACCGGATGCGCCGACAGCATCGCGAAATGGGCCGTAAAAGGCGCTGGAAAATTTTGCAGCATACGACAGGATCAGCACATTTTGATGGCCCGCAGCTTCCAAAGCAGACCGCATCGCCCCAATCCGCCCGTCCATCATATCAGAAGGGCCAATAATATCCGCGCCGGCATCAGCCTGAGCCAGCGTCATTTTTACCAGCGCTTCGACCGTGGCATCATTGATGATTTCGCCGTCTACCACAAACCCGTCATGGCCGTTGATGTTGTAGGGGTCCAGCGCCACATCGGTCATCACCGCAATCTCGGGAACCGCGTCTTTGACCGCCCGGATCGCCCGGTTGACCAGATTGTCAGGGTCCCACGCACCGGCGCAGTCTTCGGTTTTCAGCGACGCATCAATATAAGGAAACAGGCAGATCGCAGGAATGCCCAGTTCGGCAGCCTCGCGGGCTGCAAGGGCGATCCGATCGACGCTGCGGCGCGAGACGCCAGGCATCGAATCAATTGGTTCTTCAACGTCAACGCCATCGCGCACGAAGACCGGCCAGATCAAATCTGATACCGACAAAGTGTTTTCGCGAATCAATGCCCGCATTGCAGGCGATTTGCGGGCGCGGCGGAACCGCGCTGCGGGGAAAGGTGCAACAACTGGTTTCATCTGGCGCGATCTCCTTGATCATTTGTTCATTGGGTGGCATGGAATATCGGCACTCACAAGGGCGACAATCGCCAAAGGGCGTAATTACGCCTGACACAAAGTAAAAGGGCAGCGCTTGAACTGGTATTCGTCAATTTTCGAGCTTATCGATATGCGGTCCTTTTCCAACCTGTGGTTTTGGATTGCGCTAGCGGTTTTCTGGTCTTCGGCCAGCCATTGGGTTATTGGCGTGCCGTTTGACATGATTGCAAGGGCAAAGCGCGTTGGCGGGCAGTCGGCAATTGATCTTGAAGACCTGACACGGGTCAATGTTAATCGCTTGCTTTATATCGGGCGTGTGTCTGGTCTTTGGATTCTTGGGTTTACCTGTTTCATGCTGTCCGGGTTGGCGATGCTGGGTTTTGTCTATGAAGTTGAGTTCGCCCAGGCCGTGTTTTGTTTTGCGTTTCCGATGTCTATAATTGGTTTGCTAAGCCTGTCCACGGCCCGCCTGATTGAAAGCGAAGGGTTTGAGGCCAAGCAAATATCCAAACGCCTGACACGTCATCGCATTTATACCCAATTGATTGGCACTGTGGCGATATTTTGCACTGCACTGTGGGGCATGTATCAGAACCTGTCCATCGGCATGCTTGGCGGCTAATCTGCAGGTTCATGACTCATTCCAAACATATCAATGTCGGGGGCGCGCCGGAAGGTTTTGACGCCCGCCTGATTCTGAACGAGATCGCCAAAAGTGGCGCTCCGGTCTGTCATATTGCCCGCGATGACAAACGTCTGGCCGCAATGCGCGCCGCATTAGCATTTTTTGCACCTGATATGCCCGTTCTGGTGTTTCCCGGCTGGGATTGCCTGCCCTATGACCGGGTGTCACCCAATGCCGACATTTCGGCGGTACGGATGGCGACGCTGGCAGCACTTGTACATGACATGCCATCGCAGTTTGTTTTGCTGACGACGCTGAGTGCGGCCAGTCAACGTGTGCCTGCGCGTACAATTTTACGCGAATCTGCGTTTAAAGCGGTTGTTGGCGATCGTATAGACGAGGCAGCGCTGCGCCAGTTCCTAGTGCGCATGGGGTTCACGCAAAGCCCGACAGTGATGGAGCCAGGCGACTACGCAATACGCGGCGGTATCATCGACATCTATCCTCCGGGTGAGAGCGGGCCTGTGCGGCTTGATCTGTTTGGTGATGTGCTGGACGGCGCACGGCGGTTTGATCCGGCAACGCAGCGGACCACCGAAAAGCTAAGCATTATTGAGCTTGCCCCGGTCAGCGAGATTATTCTGGACGAGGCCGCAATCACCCGGTTCCGCCAAAACTATCGCATCGAATTTGGTGCGGCAGGCACTGATGATCCACTTTATGAAGCGGTCAGTGCCGGGCGTAAACATCAGGGGATCGAACATTGGTTGCCGTTCTTTCACGAGCATCTGGAAACCCTGTTTGATTACCTGCCCGAGGCGACAATTACGCTGGACGAACAATCCACACCGGCACGGTTGGCGCGGTGGGACGGGATTGCCGATCAGTTTGAGACCCGTCAGATTGCGGCGCAAGCCAAGACGCGTATGGATAGCGTTTACAAACCGATCCCGCCGGATTTGCTGTATCTGGACGATCTTGCGTGGGAATCGGCTGTCGTGGACCGTCGCACGCTGCAATTCAATGCATTGCCACAGGCCACCGGGCCCGGCGTGATCGATGCGGGCGGGCGAATCGGAAGAAGTTTTTCGCCAGAACGTCAACAGGAAACTATTAGCCTTTTCGGGGCTTTGGTCGACCATCTTAAAGTTAAAATGCAATCCGGTCCGGTGGTTGTGGCGTCCTATTCCGAAGGCGCGCGCGAGCGTTTAGCCGGATTGATCGAGGATGAAGGCCTAAGCGGAGCCATCGAGGTGACCAATGCCGCGCGGGTTGGCAAGACCGGTCTATATGTGGCTGTCTGGGCGCTTGAGCATGGTTTTGAGACGCCCGATCTGACGGTGGTAGCCGAGCAGGACATTTTGGGTGATCGGTTAATCCGCGCTCCGAAAAAGCAGCGCAAGGCCGAAAATTTCCTGACCGAAACGCAATCGCTGTCCACGGGCGATCTGGTGGTGCATGTGGATCACGGAATTGGCCGGTATCAGGGTATGGAAGTGATCACCGCAGCAGGGGCTGCACATGAATGTCTGTTGTTGGAATATGCCGAAAAATCAAGGCTATACCTGCCGGTTGAAAACATTGAACTGCTGTCACGCTATGGCCATGACGAAGGTTTGCTCGATCGGCTTGGTGGCGGTGCATGGCAGGCGAAAAAGGCCAAATTAAAGGAACGAATCCGCGATATGGCGGAACGTCTGATCCGGGTGGCCGCCGAACGCGCCTTGCGCAAAGCCCCGGTTCTGGATCCGCCTCCGGGCAGTTGGGACGCGTTTTCAGCGCGCTTTCCCTATCAGGAAACCGACGATCAGCTGCGCGCGATTGGTGATGTACTGGATGATCTGACCAGCGGGCAGCCGATGGACCGGCTGATTTGCGGTGATGTTGGTTTTGGTAAAACCGAAGTGGCAATGCGCGCCGCCTTTGTTGCGGCAATGTCGGGTGTGCAAGTGGCGATTATTGCGCCGACGACGTTGCTTGCGCGGCAACATTACGCCAGTTTTGCCGAGCGTTTTCGCAGTTTTCCAATAGAAGTCAGGCAGTTATCGCGCTTTGTGAGTGCCAAGGATGCCCAAGCCACCCGCGAAGCCATGTCGCGTGGAGTAGTGGATATTGTCATTGGCACCCATGCGTTGCTAGCCAAAAGTATCAAGTTTCAAAACCTTGGCCTGTTGGTCATTGACGAAGAACAGCATTTCGGCGTTGGTCATAAAGAGCGCCTTAAATCGATGCGCACAGACATCCATGTGTTGACCCTGACCGCGACTCCGATACCCCGAACGCTGCAATTGTCGCTGTCGGGGGTGCGCGATCTTTCGATTATCGGCACGCCGCCCGTGGATCGTCTGGCGATCCGCACCTATGTGGCAGAATTTGACGCGATTATGCTGCGCGAGGCGTTGTTGCGCGAACACTATCGTGGTGGGCAAAGCTTTTTTGTGGTGCCGCGTATTTCCGATTTGCCAGAAATCGAGAAATTCCTGCGCGAACACGTACCCGAAGTCAGTGTGGTCGTCGCCAACGGGCAGATGGCGGCGGGCGAACTTGATGACCGGATGAACGCGTTTTATGACGGTAAATATGATGTGTTGCTGGCTACGACGATTGTAGAATCCGGCCTTGATATTCCCACCGCCAACACGATGATCATCCACCGGGCTGATATGTTTGGTCTGGCGCAGTTGTATCAGATCCGGGGCCGTGTCGGGCGTTCCAAAACCCGCGCCTATGCTTATCTGACCACCAAACCACGCAAGAAACTGACCGCAACAGCCGAGAAACGATTGCGCGTACTTGGTAGTCTGGACACGCTTGGTGCTGGTTTCACTCTGGCCTCGCAAGACCTTGATATTCGCGGTGCGGGCAACCTTTTGGGTGAGGAACAATCCGGCCAAATGCGCGATGTTGGCTATGAACTTTACCAATCGATGCTGGAAGAGGCGATTTCCAAGATTAAGGCCGGCGAGATGGAGGGGTTAAGCGACGCGGATGACCAGTGGGCACCGCAGATCAATCTGGGTGTGCCGGTACTGATCCCCGAAGCCTATATTCCTGATCTGGATGTTCGATTGGGGCTGTATCGTCGTCTAAGTGCCCTTTCGACAAAAGTTGAATTGGAAGGGTTCGCGGCAGAATTGATTGACCGATTTGGGAAATTACCCAAAGAGGTCAATACCTTGCTGTTGGTTGTTCGCATCAAATCCATGTGCAAACGCGCCGGGATTGCCAAGATGGATGGCGGACCAAAGGGCGCGACGATCCGGTTTCACAACGACAAATTTGCCTCGCCCAAGGGGCTGGTTGAGTTCATTCATAATCAGAACGGACTGGCGAAGGTACGCGACAATAAGATTGTTGTGCGCCGCGACTGGCGACTGGATAGCGACAAGATCAAAGGCGCGTTTGCCATTTCACGCGATCTGGCGGTAAAAGTTTCCGAAGAGAAAAAACGCGCGAAAGCTGGCTGAGCTCAGGGCACTGGATACTGGTGCCCATGTTCCCCATATTGACGCCATGAAAATCTTTCTCATTGCTATAGGCACACGCGGAGATGTGCAGCCTTTTGTTGTGCTGGGGCAGGCGCTTAAGGCGCAAGGTCATGATGTGCAGATCGCTGCCTCTGGTGGGTTCTCAATGATGATCAGGGCTGCTGGGTTGTCGCACTGTCTGTTGCCGATGGACTTTCAGGAACTGCTGAAAGAGCCTGAGATGCAAGGGGCCATAACGACGTTCCGGGGCAAGATCAAAGCCTATCGCTGGGCAAGCGAGGCGATGAATGAACAGCTTGACGTGATCTGGCAGCGAGGGTTGGAATTTGCGCCTGACCTGATCCTGCACCATTTTAAGGGCGCGCTTGGCCCGTATCTGGCCAGCAAACTGGGTGCGGTATCGGTTCCGATCATGCTGCAACCCGGTTTCAAAGCAACCGGTGATTACCCACAGTTTCTGATCTCGCCACGTTCGCTTGGTCGGGTAGGTAATCTGGCCAGCCACCACCTTATTTTGGCAATGATGCGATTCGGCACCGGAATGATGATCCGACGATGGCGCAAAGCGTCCGCGCCCGATATTGGGCCGGGAATGGATGCGATGCAGGGGTATGATCCGAACGGCAAACCAATTCGAATTCATGCGTATTCAGAGCATTTGGTGCCGCGTCCGGTCGATTGGCCCACAACTGAAATTCAAACCGGGTATCTTTTTGCCAAACCTGAAGAATTTTCGCCATCCGAGCCGCTAGTCGCATTTTTGCAGGCCGGACCACCGCCGGTTTATTTCGGGTTTGGGTCGATGCCGGGTATTGATGAAAGGCGCAACAGCGAGGCGATTATTAGCGCTGTAAAGATGCTGGGTTTGCGGGCAATTGTGGCAACAGGTTGGGGTGGGATTGGCGAACTTTCTGCGGGTGACGACGTGTTTGTTACCGAATCCGTGCCGCATTCATGGCTATTTCCGCAAATCGCAGCGGTGGTACATCACGGCGGGTCTGGTACGACGCATGAAGGGTTGCGCTGGGGCCGGGCCAGCGTGATTTGCCCACTCTTTGCGGATCAGCCGTTTTTTGGGCAGCGGGTTGCCGAATTGGGCGCGGGGCCAGCACCGATTGCACAAAAACATTTGAACGCAGATCGATTGCTTCAGGCCTTGGGCGTTGCGTTGTCTCCGCCCGTACAGGAAAACGCTGCGCGCATTGGAAGGCTTATGCAGGCTGAGGATGGCGTTGCGCAGGTTTGTACCCTGATTGAGCAGGGACTAGGGCAGCGCTAAGACGAATTACGCATTGCTGCCTGAGCACAGAAACAAGACGCCGCCACCGATATGTCGGCGCGGGACAGGGCCAGGTCCAGTCGTTGTTTAATGTGGCGTCGCTCTTCGGTCTCTCCGCGTGATTTAAGGCAATCATGCAACCCCTTCAGGCTCCAGACGTTGTCCGGGTGGACACAGGCGCGGCTAAGGTCGCCTCCTAACCCAAGGTCTTCGCGATAGACCGTTTCTGCCTCGGCCACGTGCCCCTGTTCAAATAGCAATGCGCCAAGCGCGTGGCGTGTGGGCTGCATCCAGCCCCAGGGTTCGTCATAAGGTAAATTATCGTCGATCTCGACCGAGCGACGCAGATGGGCATAGGCCAGGTCGTAATTACCCTTGCGGTACTCGATTTCCCCGCGAAGCATTTCCGTCGCAATTTCAAACAGATCGACCATTCTGTTATTGTGATTTAGCCGTGTATCCGGCACCCGGTCACGGGCAGCAAAGAACACTTGTTCTTCGGCCTCGGCCTCATTGACGCGTCCGGTGGCAGCAAAGGCAACGGCGCGTGCATAATGCACACTTGCAGTTAGCGTGGCGAAAAGTTCGGTATCTTCAGGCGGCTGCATGGCAATGGCCTCTTCCCAGCGACCAAAGCGGATCATGACATGCGGGGCCATTGCCATGTAGCTTTCGAAATAGTCGGCCATTGGCGGGGATTTGATGCGCAACATGTCTTCGGGTGTGGTTTCGGAAAGACCGCGCACGGCCTCCATTGCTGGTTCATATTGGCCAAGAAACAGCGCACCATAGATGATGAAATGGTAATTGTGCTGCCGATAGCCGGTATAGATATTATAGGCCCCTTCGCGGTTGTAGTACTTAATATCCGCCTCAACCGCCTTCTGGTTCCAGAAAACGACGTTGTGGTAATGACCGCAAAGTACGTCGATATGTGTTGGCATATGCACCAGATGACCGGCATCTGGCATCAAAGTACGTAGCACATCCGCCGCTTTTAGCGCCTTTTCCGGGAATGGTGCCATTTCCATCAGGTGGACATAAAGATGCAAAATACCGGGATGTTTCATGGCGCCGGGCAGGGCGGTCATCGCGTGTTCCAGAATCTGCTGCACCTCTAGTGTGGCCGCGCCTTTTGCCGGCGTACCGCTGGGCAAGTCCCACATTTTCCAAGGCGTCAGGTTCAAGAGTGATTCCGCACAGACCGAACGCAGATCAAGGTGATCGGGATGTTCAACCAACGCGGCGCGCATTGTGTTGGCAAAGTCATGCTCCCAGTCCGTCATGTTGTCGCTGAGATCGCGCTGCGGATAGCGTTTGGCAAGGGCGTTGATTAACGTTCGTTCAACCGGGTTCGTGTTGTCAAGCAGCGCCAAAGCCGATTGGGTGGCATCGTAAGCTGTGGCCAAAGCCTCGGCGCGTGTCTTGGGGTCAAACAAGGACCAAGGCATGTTATAATTCGGCCCCGTCGCATAGGCGATTCCCCAAAAAGCCATCGCCAGATTTGGGTCATGCTCTAATGCGCGATTAAAGCAGACGACGGCCTCTTGGTGGTTAAACCCGTAGGTCCAGTTCAGACCGCGATCAAACCACAGCTGCGCCTTGGGCACTGTGGTGCCGACCGGGCAGCTATAGTTCCCAAGGTCGTAATATTCCATTCCTGTCCTCCGGGTTGGGGCCAGTTTGGGGATACTACATCAATGTGCAAGCTGCATTTCGATGCGGCCCATTTTTAGCATCAGCAAAAAACCGACTATCAGCATGACCAAGGCACCGCTTGTCAGTGGCAGCAATGTGCCATCGAACATCAACCCAATGGGGGCGACAATGATGGCGGCGAAAACTGTTGAAATCGACCCGATAACCGATGCGGCCATGCCTGCGATATGGCCCATCGGCTCCATCGCGATGGCGTTCAGATTGCCCAACGTCGTACCCGCCATGAAGAACACGCAGGCTTGCCATGCTATGAAGAGGCCGAAATGGATTGTTAGCGACAAGTCCATCATACTGATCCAAAGCATTGTGCTGGACAGCACAATCATGATGCCAAGCGACCAGGTCACCATTCGCCGCATCCCAACCCGAACTACCAGAATTGCATTCAGAATACTGGCGCTGCCGGACACAAGGGCGATCGCTCCGAACCAGAAGGGAAAGTTGTCACCCTGATCAAAGATAGTGTCATAGATTTGTTGCACCATCGTCAGCAGCGAAAACAAAACAGCAAGACACATGGTTTGCACCATTATGGTCAGGCGAACCGTTGGATTGGCGAACATTTCAAGCACTGCGGCCCACAACATTGGCGCGCGAAACGGGCGTCTGTCAGCAACGGCAAGAGGTTCAGGCAGGCGCACCCACATCCACAGGACCGACACGACCGAGAACAAAACAAACGCCAGAAAAATACCACGCCAGCCG
>PIVL01000665.1 GCA_003354145.1 Paracoccaceae bacterium | reverse complement strand
TCCACCTCAAGCCCGAACTTGCCCAACCGTTTTCCGAGTTCTTCGCGGAACCGTTTCGCGTCCGGCTTGTACTGAAAGCAGACGACGAAATCATCGGCATAACGAATTAACCTGGCAAAGCCCGTGCAACTTTTGCGGCAGACCTTCTCAAACCATAAATCAAGGGCATAATGCAGATAGATGTTCGCCAGGAGTGGCGAAATAACCCCGCCTTGCGGGGTTCCCTCGTCACTTATTGTGACGCTACCATCCTCAGATACCCCTGCCTTGAGGAACCGTTTCACCATGCGTTGAATTCTCTTGTCCTCAATCCGATACGCCAGAAATTTCATCAGCCATTCCTGGTTCACATTATCGAAAAAGCCTTTGATATCCGCTTCGACAATGTGGTTGACTGGATGGTTCTCCACTGCCTCGCTCAATGCCTTGAGCGCATTATGACAGCTTCGCGATGGTCGGAACCCATACGAATCTTCTATGAAATCCTGCTCGTACACTGATTCCATGATCCGCACAAGTCCTGCCTGGACAAGTTTGTCTTCAAAACTCGGTATCCCCAAGGGACGTTGTTTGGTGCTGCCCGGCTTTGGAATGTATTTTCGCCGGACAGGCTGCGGTTTGTACGCCATCCGGTGCAGCCGACCTATCAGGTCTGACAGATTGGCATCCAGATTCTCGGCGTACATATCTTTGGTCATTTTGTCAATGCCGGCGGCGGCATCCTTCCTCAGCCGCCTAAAGCATCCCCGTAACAGTTCCTCATTCATCAGATGATACAGGCTGGTGAACTTGAATCCCGGTTCCTTACGGGCCTTCTCTGCTATGCGACGCAATTTCGTTTCCACCGGTTCCCCGCTTCCGTGAACGGACGATGTTTCCTCACTCCGCGCTACCATGTGTAGCCTCCTTTCCTCCAGCAGCATTACCCGCCTTCATTGGTACTACGAGGCTATCCGACTCCCTGCGCCTCATTTGCCTTCCTCCCTCTTCAGTTGTCCGGCATACTCTCTTTACTTCGAGAGAAACGCAGGGCCTCCCGGGTTGCCGTGTAATCATAATGTCAAACATGCCATGGTCTCAGACCCCGGGGAAGCAGTCATCACCTTGCCTATAACGGTAATTCCTGTGTTAACTTCCACAATACCTAAAGTGTCGTCCTTCCCAACGCGACAATTACGGGGCTCATTCCCTTCAGCCTTTCGGTTTACGGCCTATCTGCTCGCTGTCCTACGCTTAAAACTGACTGTTACCAGTCAGCCTCCAAGGACTCGCTACCCGGTGG
>PIVL01000315.1 GCA_003354145.1 Paracoccaceae bacterium | reverse complement strand
CAGTACCCTTGCGGGTGCGCGCGCCGCAACGTGCACTGGTTCTCATTGGTCCCGTGTTTCGCTTGTGTGTACCAGCCACCACTACGCCTTTGGAGTATTGTTGGAGGATTGCAATTTGCGCGCTTCGGCCGTTTTCGGCGGGTCGAAGTTCAGCGGTATTGAAGGATTATTCTCAATCGTGAGTGGTTCGCTGTCCTCCGTTCCGTTTTCCGAAGAAGCCCCCACAGCGACGTTTCCGACGATGGCCTGGCCTCCGGGCGCGACGTTGACATGTTCAACGGTGACTTTCTGCTGGCCCTTGCCACGATGTTTGTTGAGTGACGCGACCTGCTTGGCGTAAAGTGACATCAGTTTTTCCGCGTGTTTCAAATTCATGTCGCGGGCTTCAAAGCTCTGATTTGCATACATAGCCCTGCGCAGGCACTCCAGCGCTGCAGCATGCGTTCCAACCATTTGCATCGCAAGCATCGACTCCAGCCCATCGACTGGTTTGAGGTCCTCATAGAGCTCGACAGCGCGTGCAACCCGAGCCATATTATCGTCATCCGACAGATCGGGGTGCATGTGCACCAAAGCCGCAACGTCCTGCAATCTTTGCGACCGGATGTCTGCTTCTGAGACGGTAGAATGGTGACCATCCGGAACTAAGCTTGCTATATTCTTGGCAGCCGCTTTTGGGGATTTGTTCGGTTTGGATGATTTGGCCATTTTCCCGGACCTGATTAACTGCAATTGCCCGCAGTATAATGGACTATCCGAAGGCGTCGACTTGATTTCAGCTGCATTTTCTACTGTCCATGGGGTTGATATCAAATTTTTAACCCCAGCCTCCCCACCCCCTCCAAACGCCCGCTATTCATGATTATCGACCAATTTGGGGGTGAAGGGGCGCGTTATCCAAATGGTCGACAACGTCGGATAGCGGGCGTTTCAACATGCGCGCATCAGAGATCTCCATTCTTCAGGCGACTGAGACACACACTGCTTGCAGCGTCGCCATGACCGAGCCTTGCGTGATAATCTTACCTTGAGTTAGGTCTCACTCAGACCCGCCAAGCAAAGCCTCGACATCAACGCCGTGTTCTTGGAGCTGGCTATTGATATCCATGCGTCCATCGAAGATGAACAGGACAAACACGGTTTCACCGCGTACGGTGTAATAGATGTTGTATCGCTTCTGAAAAATGAGGCGGCGAATGCCGCGTTCCTCGTGATAGATGTGTCCAAGCAGGGGATTGGCGCTTAAGTGCTCTACGATGAAGCGGTCGATTTCAAACTGAAATGCCTCGGCATAGTCACGGGTATAGTCGAGGTGGTATAAGTATATGGGCCACAAACTTACGCTGGCGCTCTCGGTAATGACTACCTTCATGCAGCGCTGTGGGTCCGCGCTCTGAAGCGAGCTAAGCGGTTAGCAGTCGCCGTGTCATTCATCTCTTCGAAGCGACTGGCCTCAAGGTCCGCAAGCCCTTGGGTGATCCCGTGTTCGATGCGAAGCTGCGTGAGCTCTTCCCAGTCCTGCAACGAGACAGTCACTGCAACTGGACGGCTCTTTTTGGTGACGATCACTGGCTCTCGCTGAGCGGCATCCAGGTAGCGCCCAAACTCCTTGCTCGCGACAGATGCTGTCATGGTCTTCATATTTATAAGCCTTGTGTTAGAGGGAATGCCCACATTATACGGATAATCCGGAAAACGTAAAGTTTTGCTGACATGCTGAGGTCACCTGCACCTAACGCTTCAAATCCAATTCACCGCTACGGGGGGATTATCGAAATCATCCAGCCCTATACTGGCCGGTTCGGCGAGCGGACGGATTTCCAGACAGATGTCGTTGGCACGCTGCTTGGGGTGATGTTTGGCCTCATTCTACATCGTCGATGGCGATCCGGTGCTTGAGTGGATCGGGCCGCTTCACAACGTCGTGACGTCATAAAATGTCAAAGTGATTAACGAAAGTGGTTTTGTTCCAAGTTGTTGGTTTGGCGGGGATTCGGCCCTGCCTTTTTTTCTTTGATTTTGCCGAGGCGGCCTTGCTGGTGTTCGATCGGTCTAGTTATTCGTCTTTGGCAAGCCTGCGTTCCTGGTGGAGATTTTGATAATCATGATTATCGACCATTTTGGGGGTGAAGGGGCGCGTTATCCAAATTGTCGACAACGTCGGATATCGGGCATTTACGCTTCGGTCTCAAGCGCCACAGCCACGCGGAAAGAGATAGTGCGAAGCTGGCTTGCCAGTCTGTTGTTGGGTCTGTTGGGTCACAGGTATAGAGGCATCGCAATTTCGAATTCTGGGGTGACATTACTTTCACGAGCCCCAAGACAAATTTCTTTCACGGACATTCGCACCGAATTTCTAGTCATCCCTCGGTGCAGCCGATGGTGGTTCGTTTTTTCCCTCTACAATCATCGGGTGATTGGGTGGTCTTCGGCCGAATAAAGCACTCGAACAATTTACATAATGGACTGTATGCGAATGGAGAGCAAGATTGACCACGCATTGTTAGTAGGGAGACTTGGCGGGCCTTGATGTCATTCAATCCTATAAACTTCGCCGGTCGTCTGGTCCCGAAACATGTCTACGCGATCGCCATCCCAATGATAGTCGAGATGTCGCCCTTGCACCGGGTTTTTGGCCAAGTCCGGAAAGAACAAACCTACACATTCCTCTGGCCCTCGGACACTCGGATAGCACAGGCCGTCGGAGCCATTCTTGCGCATCTCAAGACCGAAGGCTCGGCTATTAGAATGGTCATCCGGAGCTAATATTGAATGACCTATGAAATCTGACGTTCGGAGATCGCGTAGGGTGGCGTCTACTTCAAGAACAATTTCCCAGAATTGCGATGTCCACCCCGGCTCTTCCTTCGTTAGCGCCATAAAAGCACCATGATGGTGCGTTGTCTCATAGAGTGCGGTTTCAAAATCCGATGCAATATAGAGCACACCAAATGACCCATCAGAAAAGCGTGTTGGTCGATCTGGGCTGACGTGGGTGAATGGCGCCATAAGATAACTTGCGCCCGGACCCGAAACCCTTCGGGCAAGAGGAACCAGATCAATATTGCCGATGGTTTCCATCAATCTAGGATTTGTTTTTTGCTCGGCAGAGATGATTAGTGGCCAATCCGCAGGATCTGCGATGTCTTCAAAGAGATCGATTGGTGGATAGATGCTGCGGATGATCCGTACAGCACTTTTCCAGTTCACCTTCGTTAAGGGGATGTTGCCGGGCATGCTCACCAGGCACCACGCTCCGCATCCAAGTACCGGCGCACGCGCATGATATCTGTAAGCTCACCACCGAGCATCACTTCAAGCGCAGAATGGTCTTGAAACGCCTCGTTATCTGCCTTTACCCAGCGATAGGCGCGCTGAGGCTCACGAAAGAGAATTCGTAAAGCTTTGTGAATTCCCATGAGATTAGAGAGCCGCGCTTTGCAATCACGATTGAAGCGGCCAAAGTGGCCAGCCTTCCACCGCCTGTAGGTCCGGACTGGCTGATCGAGAAGTGTTGCCGCTTCCTCATCCGTGATTTCCCAAAGTTGGAAAAGGTTCACAGCAGCCCGAAACAGCGCAGCGGCCTCGGCGTCTGTGATTGGTTCTGGAACGAAATCAGGTGCGGTGGTAGCAACATATTGAAGGGTCATAGTTTGGTCTCCATATGGCAGTATATAGTCTATGTAATGCCACTTGGCAATATGCAAGCGTTTCGGAGAGCTAAGAAATGCGCGCAAAAAACCTGTCGTTCTAAGGTTCCACAGCTAGTTCAGATTCTGGCAGTCATTTTGGGTTTTGAGCGTGCTGCTCAAGAAAGAAACAGCACGCCCTAGGTCAACAGGCCAAGATATTGCCTGGCCTTACTGAGTGGAAAATCTCAGCTTGGTGGGCCCGTGCGGGATCGCCGCCATCCCCACCGCCGCACTTGATCCGCCCCATAGTGCGGCTTCTCCTGTGGTCCCCGCGCTTTTTTTTGGGTCCGGGTCCCCCTAACGATACCGCCCAACAGGCAGCCATCGCAGTTCTCAAAAGGCCAGAGGCTCTGTCTCTGTAATTTTCTCAAATTCGGGCAAAAACTCAGGATGATACCTTTCGAGATACCGCGTGATCCGTGCATTGCTGATGAGCTTTGAAACGTGGTCACGACCTTTGCGAGCTGCTGGTCGTGGCCTTTGTCGCGGTGCCTTGTGGCGCAACGAGTTGCGCCGAGATGGCTGCCTTTGGTCGCTCAAAAGAACATGTTTTCAGGGACTTCCTGAAACTCAAGCATTCGATCCCATCGCATGACACCTTTTCAACGGTGTTCCGGATGATCAACCCAAAAGCACTGGACGCGGCCTTCGGGCGGGTGCTGGCGCAGATCGCCGCCCTGCTGGGCGAGGGCGATGTGATCGCGATTGACGGTAAGGCGCTGCGGGGGGCGCGCGGCAAGGGCGAGAGTGCCCGGACCCGGATGATGGTCTCGGCTTACGCTGCGCGGTTGCGCCAGACGCTAGCCACTGTGGCTGCTGACAATGGCAGTGAACTGGAGGCGGCACGGGAAGTTCTCGGGCTGATCGCACTGAAGGGCAAAGTCGTGACGGCGGACGCACTGCATTGTAATCGCCGCACGGTTGCAGAAATCACCGGGGGCGGGGGCGATTATTGTCTGGCCCTGAAGGCCAACCAGGACTCGTTGTTGTCCGACGCCCGATCCTGTTTCAGCAAGGTTTCACCAAGCCATCCAGTCGCGCGCCAGCAAGAGGTGGGGCATGGTCGAAAGGAGACCCGGACCGGGGTGGTGGTTTCGGCCAAGGGATTGGCACAATACCACGAATTCCCCGGCCTGAAGGCTTTTGGCCGGATCGAGTCTCGTCGCGAAACTGACGGAAAGGTGCAGACCCAGACCCGCTATTTCGCCCTGTCATGGATGCCCGCACCCGAGGTATTCATGGCCACCGCTCGCGCCCACTGGGGCATCGAAAACACTCTACATTGGCAGCTTGACGTTTCGTTCAGGGAAGACGCCGCGCGGTTCTGTCGCAAAGTTTGAAAGGGCATCAAAATACTAGAATATTGTTCTTCTTCTGATCTGAAATAGCGCTCAATTTCCAGTCACGAGCGTCGATAGAGCTGAGTTTTGGGTTGAGTTCGACCTTATCAACGTCAAAGCCTCGATCAGGGAGGAACAATATTCTCCGAGAAAAAACTTTGCG
>PIVL01000664.1 GCA_003354145.1 Paracoccaceae bacterium | reverse complement strand
CGCCAGGAGCCCCCCAAAACTCGCCCAAATAAGGCCAAGGATAGCTAGGTTTCTTTTGCCGAAAGTTGTTTTTAAAGTTTTGGCAGGCCCATACCACCCCTTTTTTCAGAACATCCCATAGCCCGAGATGCTAAAATGACCCCGTGCAAATGTACAACCCCCATGAGAGACAGTTTATTACCTTCCAACCTACCCACCTACCTGCTTATCTACCTACGTACCAGTACTACTTCTACTACTACTAATCCATTCAAGAAGCCCAAAGGGAAAAAACACCAATGGACACATCTCAGGCAACCAAGCTTGAACTTAAGGGACCAATAGTTTCTATGAGTTCGAAGGGCAGCCTTCTACTACTACCACTACAGCTACTACTACTACTACTACTATCTACTGCTACAAGCCTACTACTACAACTACGTATTTGCCTTCATAGCACTTGCTAAGGAGTGCTTTTGTCGCATACCTACTACCTACTTACCTACTTACGTACCAGTCTTATTTCTGCTACTACTAATATCTTCAAACCTGTCGTTTGGGACTCCACATGTAGGTAGGTTTTGTTCAAAGCGCCCCTTGAAGGATGGCCAGTTTAAGTAGATCCCATTCAAGTAGCCCTTTTAAACGGAATTCCAGTTTGTTGCAGGAAACAATGAGCTTTTAGGTTTCAAAAGGGGGCCCAAACTACTGCTACCAAGACTGAGCAGCTGCCAACTGAGCCTGAGCAGCCGCAGCCACTGTGGGTTTAGTCCCAGGATCACTTGGTGTATATGTCAAAAATGTATTTGTGTTAAAAGGGGAACTATTCTATCCACTGGAAGCGCTTCAAAAAGTGTGAGGTTATTTTGGGTCGTTTTTGATGCTGTTGAACTATCTATGACTATATATATATATTCCCTTTTGAGGACCGTGGAAGCCATCACGAGTAGTCTTCGAGTGCTATTTGGGAGCCGTTGTGGTTCATTTTGAACCCTTGTTCAAGCTATGCGGAGAGGATTTGGATCCACTATAAATAATTTATGGATAATTGGTCCAGCTATGGACGATTAACCCTTTGCTTTTATACACCACGTACTTAAGACTATTAGGTTTCTGCTGATTGAAAACAGAATACCACTCACCTGGCATTAACAAGTCGTCAAGCTGACTGAAGTTGTGGTTTGGAAGGACACTAAGTGCGCGCGGAGCGCGCACGTGTGTCTAGTATATGGGTTGGCAGGTTTCCTGCTGAGGCATGATGTACATCGCTTTTCCTGTCCTAGTTTTAATTGCTTCAGAGAAAAG